>JAQXFJ010000153.1 GCA_029250385.1 Candidatus Poseidoniaceae archaeon
TGATGGAACTTTGGCGTCACATAGGCCATGATTGCGACGTTCCAGCAGGGGATATCGGTGTTGGCGGTCGTGAGATTGGTTACATGTTTGGTATGTACAAGAAATTGCGCAATGATTTCCAAGCGGGTGTTCTAACTGGTAAGGGGAGGTCATACGGCGGTTCTTTAATTCGACCTGAAGCAACTGGCTACGGACTGGTTTACTTTGCCAGAGAAATGTTGGCAACTAAGGGGAAATCCTTCGAAGGCGCCACTGTATCGATATCAGGTTCAGGAAATGTCGCACAATTTGCTTGCGAGAAAGTACTAGATCTTGGAGGTATACCAGTTACAATGTCTGATTCTAGTGGTTGGATACATGATCCATCAGGTATCGACCGTGAGAAATTAGCATTTATCATGGATTTGAAAAATAATCGCCGTGGTAGAATTTCAGAATATGCTGATGCTCATGCTGGTGTGACATTCACAGCATCTGCTCCTGAACCAACTCCAAATGGTTTGTGGGGGGTAAATGTTGACGTAGCTTTACCATGTGCTACTCAAAACGAATTAAATGGCTCTGAAGCACAACTGTTGGTTGAAAACAGCGTTATTGCAGTTGGTGAAGGAGCTAATATGCCATGCACACCTGAGGCTGTTGAAGTCTTCCAAAAGAATGGTGTTCTGTTTGCACCAGGTAAAGCATCAAATGCAGGTGGAGTTGCAACCTCTGGGCTGGAAATGTCACAAAATTCTCTAAGATTATCATGGACTCGTCAAGAAGTTGATGAAAAACTTGAGGCCATTATGGTTAACATTCACAAGAATGCTTCAGAAACTGCAAAACAATATGGTAGAGAGGGAGATTATGTCTTTGGTGCTAATGTTGCAGGTTTCCTCAAGGTAGCTGAAGCAATGACTGCTCAAGGCGTTATTTGATTAGACTAAAACAAGCTATTCATTTATCTCCAATCCACATTGCGACTTTATCCAGTACCTGTTTAGTTTCGGGTATAAAAGAACCAAATAACCACCAATCGTGAAACATATTAGGCCATATGTCAATTTCAATATCGACGCCGGCTTCTTTGGCTTTTTGACCTAATGTTCTACTATCATCAAGTAGAATTTCATTTCCACCAACTAACACAAGAGTCCTTGGTAGACCTGTATAAGTGCCAAATGATGGCGAGATGTAGGGGTCAGTTTTTGGCATTTCCTTTGGGACATAGTACTGGGCA
Source organism: Candidatus Poseidoniaceae archaeon (assembly GCA_029250385.1). Classification (GTDB taxonomy): domain Archaea; phylum Thermoplasmatota; class Poseidoniia; order Poseidoniales; family Poseidoniaceae; genus MGIIa-L1. The sequence goes on from JAQXFJ010000153.1 coordinate 1,223, forward strand.
GAATCCTTTGTCATCTGGGTAGTAAACATGGGGTCATACTTGGCTCTTGTTTGATGGGTATTCCCACTGCAAGTCAGATCCGTCCAGGGTGAAAATAATACCGAAGCGTTAGGCAAACGCTCGTTGTTATCTCTCAAATACATCATTAAAGCAAGGCTTAATCCACCGCCAGCAGAATCTCCTGCTAAGATAATATCACAATTAGGATTCTGGTTAACAATATGTTTCCAAGCAATTACGGCATCATCCAAAGCTGCTGGATACTGGTTTTCGGGTGCCAATCGGTAATCAATGGAATAACAAACTAATTTAGTTTGTTTGGCTAGTTTACTGAGGCCAACTTTGTGCGTTGTTAGAGATGAACCAAAACAATAACCACCACCGTGTAGGTATACAATTATTGATTTTTCATTAACCTTTTTTCTAGGGGCGAAAATAGCCCCGGGGATTCCACTGAAATTAGCACGTTCAACATTTATTCCAAAAGAAGAGAATATTACACCACCAATCCATGCTTGTGGGTGAACATAACTTCGAACAGATTTTGCTGATGGTTTAAACAACTTGTACAGCAATTTGTTGGGTCTAATAATTCCGGCAATAATTTTTGACCTAATACTCAAAGTATCACCCAGAATTATAATTCAGACTCATCATTGCTGAAACAATTGCCATGATTGTGTACCATCATCAAAGTAAGATAATTGACCATTTTCATCAACTGACCAGTGAACACCATTCTCTTCCCAAGTTTGGTTTTGTTGTTCGCTAATTTGTGGTATGTCCTTGGTTTGATAATTGTCTTGACTAATATTAGTTTCAGTTAAATCATCTGCATTTGTAGTCTGGGAGAATGGTGATTGATAACCACCTTCTTGCTTATTTCTAACTACTAGTAAAGCTCCAATAACACCTATTATCAGTATTACTAACGCGATATACATGAATCCATTACCACCATCTTCAACTTCTGCCTCAGATTTTGTGTTGTCTAGTGGGTAAGCATCTAATCTGTCAGTGATTCCATCCCCGTCAGTATCTACTGACTCATTTCTGTCAAACGGGAACGCATCGAAGAAATCATTGACACCGTCTCCATCAGAGTCTAATTGAATTAGACTACATCCGTTATCATCGGTAATATTGTTTAGTGGTGTGTTGCTACAATCGTCTTCCGCATTAACATAACCATCTTGATCGTCATCCTTTTGGAATTCAGAGCAACCATTTTGGTCAACAGATTCGCCTGCTGGCGTATCAAAGCATAGGTCGTCAGAGTTCCATATGTCATCCATATCTTCATCTAACTGTGAATCAGAACAACCAACAGAATTGGTTTGCTCGCCGTTTGGTGTTGCTGGGCACGTGTCAATTGTATTGTCAATCATGTCATTGTCATCATCATATTGTATCGGTGAACATCCAACAGAATCAACATCAAAATCACCATCTCCATCCATGTCAGTAAGTATTGTATTGGCACACAAGTCTTGGTTGTCAAAGATTCCATCTAAGTCAGTATCTGTTTGCGATGGTGAACATCCGTTATTGTTGGCTATTTCGTTTGATGGAGTGTTTGGACAAGAATCAATATTATCGTTTAATCCATCCATGTCTGTATCTCTCTGTTCAGCAGCACAGCCAAATCCATTGATTGGAACATTTGGTGATGTTGAAGGACATTGATCTAATTCATCATTAATGCCGTCATCATCTGTGTCAAGTTGACTTGCAGAGCAACCTGCAGAATCAATTGCACTGCCAAGTGGAGTTGCAGGACATAAGTCATACTGATTGACTACTCCATCATTATCATCAT
>JAQXFJ010000155.1 GCA_029250385.1 Candidatus Poseidoniaceae archaeon
ATGGATACTCCTTGGGCGCCTTGGGAAAGGCAATCTGATACCAGGTTTCCTCCAGTATTATTCACGCTGGCAAGTTTCGCGGCTACCGTTGCCTTTTGTACAACTACGGTTGTCTTCCATACCTTGCTGAAGATGGTGACAAACAACCCCGACATGTGGTGGAGGGGCAGCGGCGTCCTGTTTTTGTTCACTTATGGGACGTTCTCATTTAGTTCACAGACCTTTGAAGCGGCTGTTATGCTCAATATTCTACACTTAATCGTGGGCCTTCCAGCTCTCACCCTTCTGCCACGAAACTTCGTAACTAGTGACACTTTTCCCAATCAAAATAAGTTGTAAATAACTATGATTTTTTAGTTAATCGAGGGAAAAGAGCTGGAGTTTTATCTCTATATTTTTGATATTCAACATCATCTCCCCACTTTTCCAGAGCTCGTTTATCGAGTATGGGAATACCACTGAGTTTCGTTAAGAGAAGATAAATGAATATGGGTGATATCCAAGCAAATCTTTCTAGACCGGTAAAGCAAGATATTCCAAAGCAGGCGATCCCAGTCCACAGAAGGATCTCCCCTAGGTAGTTAGGATGCCTAGAGTAAGACCACAAACCACTGTCGATCCATTTACCCTGATTATTAGGTTCTGTATTGAATACTGTTTTTTGGTTATCTGCCACTACCTCAATACCAAATCCTAGTAACCACATTGACAATCCTACAGCATCCCATATCCCTAATGCAGGTGCTGAATCTGCTTGACTGTTGATTACAATAACTACTATCATAGTCAGAAACACCCACAGGCCTTGAATAGTCCATGGAACAAGAAATCGGATAGGCGATGTTTTGAGTTGGTCAAAGCGTCCATCTTTTCCGGTTCGATGAATCCGAAAATAAAGGAAACTGGACAGGCGCAAAGCCCAGATGACAACCAGTAAACTGACAATTAATTCTCTCAAACTCGGCGCCTCGGACTGTGATCCTGCCCAAAGGCTGAATCCTACTACTGTGAGATAGGTTAAGCCACCCGTTAAGTCATAGAAGCGTTCAGTTTTGGCCATAGATGCTGGTATCCATGCTGCCCATTGCATACCGATACAAAGCACTGCGCAGTATAGTACTGCTGAGTATCCGCTGAAACTGACTGAATTATTTCCAACAGCGGTAACTATCAAAGAGACAATGATAAACGTGGCCGCTACAACGATGCTTGTTAATCGCAAATCTTGACGAGTTGAATCCATTGCAATCACCTATTCTAGTATCGTCATCTTGTTAATAATTATGTTTACCTACTTTCTAAATAAATCACGTCTGTATCGATTCACTACATCGGTTTGTTGATACAGTGTCTTAATCTCGGTTAATCATGGAGAACAAGAAATTAGTGATTATCATTATTTCAGTCATCACAATGATTGTTGGACTGATCTCCATGTTCTATTTTTCGAACGAACTTGAAAAAATAGGAACTTATGAATCGATAAATCTACTCTACATGTTGATATCTCAAGCAGTATGTGGAATTGGATTGATCATGTTGATAGTAGGTTTGGGATTGAAAAATTCAAGTCCAGAGGGTTCATTTTGAGAAGCAGATATTTCATCCCGCTTGTGTTGGTTTTGCTTCCACCAATAGGCCTGATTATAGGGGCGATTCTTGCCCAGCCATTATCTGAATGGTTTCCGCAAAGTGGAATTACTGACAATTATGAAATCGCAGGGGTATTGGGTGGCCAAATCGGCATTATTTGTGCAATTATAATTGTGGCGATACGGTTTAGTTATGATCTAAAGAAAGAGTGACTTCCGGATGAGGCACCCTTTGTAACGATGGGGTGTCGCATGGTAACTTCTCAACTTTTTTCTAGCGTAGGTATTGAAACGGGGTCGGGTCAAGAGTTATATTCTAACTAACATTGAATCAACAGTAGGACGTGTTATTTTGTCATTAAAGAGCAGCCTAGTTGTGGATTATCAAAAAGTTCTGTCTGTATTATCATTGCTATTGACAACCGTTTTGTTTACTCACGTAGCAGGCGCGCAACAAAATGCGGCATATAGTGTCGAAATCGAATGTGAGCAAAATCAACTAATAGTTGACGTTAAACCTGGGTCTGTTACCGGTGAGAGCTTTGTCTGCACAGTCACGAATCCATCAATGCACACTGAAACAATAAATGTTTTTGCTTCCGATGAAAATAATATCGAACACCAAATCAACCCTAGTAGTTTTGATCTCAGTGCAGAAGAATCAAAGGACGTAACGGTTACTTTTTATCCGATGATAAGGACATGGGCAGATGATTACATAATAAATATCACAGCAGAAGTGACTGAAGTTTATGGAGGCCCCCCTCCCTATTCCTCGTATGATTACGATGATGTAGAATATACTGTGGCGAAATACACTGAATTTGAATTCAGGTGGTCTGGGACAGATGCAATGGGGTACAACAAACCGGAATCAGTCTTCCTGTACTGTGAGTTAGATTCCCTTTCCAATTTTTATGATAAATACACAATCTATGTTGCCGATGAAAGTAAGTCATCTCTTGAGAAATATGGTTACACTTTCAACGAAGCAGAATTTGGGCAAGGAATAACCCGAGCAGAAGAATCTGACGGAAGCGTATTTTTTAATTTATATGATTTGTTTACAATAGATAATATTACCTCAGAGTGGGAGGAAGATGACAATTATCTAAACACAGTGCTCACATTTGAATCTGAGATAATGGTTGAAGTCGAGAGCCATTATTCGAAAGAAATTGGTTCACCGCACATTGAAACAACCAACATCTTAGTAAAGCCAATTTACGTCTTTGAAGATGGACAACAACCCGAAGAATATGACGATATAGTTGGCAAGGAAGAAGATTTTTTGCCTAGTGTTGGAATTTTTCACACTATTTTCATAATAAATTTGGCATTAATTGTTAGTGCGCGTAGGCAAAAAATATTGTAATAAAGCACTATAATCAAGCGGCATTCAGTCCCCCAGTACAGTGCCTAGCGAGTGATTTGACCCACTGCAAGCCCTTTGATTGGGGTAAAACAAATCAGTGTGCTTATGTTTAGACCCTTTGGTTCGTTAGAATAAACACTGAATCAATGATTATATCCTAATTATTCTACGATAACGGCTGAAATGTTAATTGCTAATGTACTAGAGCCCTTCAACATGGTAAGCGAGCCGAAACTCCTACAAGATTTCTACATTAGTTCGAAAGAACACGATATTGGTCCTGTTATAGTTGGAATGGTCCTTACTGGAGGATTTTCAGCGCCCTTTTTGTTTATTACACTATTCTCACTCTTCGAATTTTTTTTCCTGGATGGGACCGTGATAGGGGTTGTGTTCAGCATTTCATTGCTTGTCATTCCGTTTTTATTAATCCGATACTTCCTACGCAAATATTCAACATTGCGACTTCAAGTCAACCACAATGAAGATTCAATTGTTGTTGAAAAGGCATTTCAAAATAAGGTCTGGAAGAGAATCCGTAAATCAATTTCCGAAGCACAAATATTGGTTTACCATTACTACATCATCACCAGTTCATTTGAAACTGAAAAATCAATTCATGGCTATTCACCGATTAGCAATGTAGGGCCAGTGATTGGTCATGTAACCGTGAATGAACATAGTGATAGTGCCCACCAAAAGTATCACATTCACGGATCCAGCGCAGAAGGTGGGAATTGGGAATTAGAAATCTCAAAAATCATGGAAGGAACGGGTCATGACATGGCCAAACAGATAGCTCGTTCTATTGGCATCGAATTTCAAGATAATGGGGAAATTGTCCCAAAAGGACTAGTTATTGGATAGCGATGACGAGTGTGATACCGAATCAAAGGGGACTCTTTTGACGCAGTGGGTCATCGGAGGGTAGCGTTGTGAAGTGCCAATAGAGAACCCTTTGAAGTATTAATTTAGACTACCTGGGTTTGAGCATGAACCATTATGAATTAGATATATACTTTGAATCTACTTTATTTTACATAAAAATACTAAATGCTAAACTAACGATGGAATTATTTAGTTGACTCTAATAGATTTGTTCATGACTGAACGATTAATAGATGCTTGGAGAACTAAGGCGGATTCTCCTACGGGTTTTGCTGTTCGAGAATTTTTACTTGCCTTTCGCCGCTCAATAACACTAGCAGATTCAGTAGGCGAGAGAAGTATCTCTCTTGGCGACGGAGAGTCAATAGCTTCGACTATGAGAAAACATTTCTGTACATTACCAGAAATAAAGAAAGAGATTAACGAATTACCTCAAAGAAAATCAGGAACAAACTCCTCAAGTCACAATCATCAAATTGCAATGATGGAGCGGTCCATTGGAGATAGATGGTTTAACGATGATTTTAGATTAGGTTTAGCAAAAGAGGGTTTTACTATAAAATACAGTTATGTATCTATGAAAACTGAATTTGAATGGTCTGAAACGGAGTCTGGCTTTTATCCAGATGAACTTAAGATTGTAAATAAAGAAGATTATCCTGTTGCAATGCCTTCGGGAGTTTGGACTGAATTTATCCCCTTTAAAAGTGAACACATACGACGGGAAATCGAACTGACCTGGGATTGAGTTCTATTAATCTCGTACTCCTGCGAATTACAAAAACAAGGGGAGCCTTTGTATGCATATACGGATACATGGGTA
>JAQXFJ010000160.1 GCA_029250385.1 Candidatus Poseidoniaceae archaeon
CATTATGTTGTCTTCACCCCATGCATCTTCTGCGACAGTTTCTGCGCCGGCTATATTGCCTAAAGCAGCTAAAATCACAATCACACCTAAACCAATCATCCATCCTTTAGGATTTAGAATTTCTTTCATTTCCATGAAACTTCTACGATACTGTTGCACATATAATACTTGCATGTCCTACTTTTATCAAAGCAGGTTTTGGCAGGTAAAGAGCGTTACTCGACTCTCTCAATAGCTCTAACGTGATCTCCACGCATGTTGACAGTCATAGGGATTGGTTGGTCATATAATTCCATACTAACTTCTTCCTTTGATTCTGCAACGCTCAAGATACGAGCCTTCTCACCCTTGAATGCACCAGTGATAATCTCAACAATACAGCCAACTTCGATTCCTGAAGTAACTGCCTTTGGTTCTAGGTATGGAAGAATATCAGCAAGCGGTGCTTCTCCTGGCAAGACGGTCTTAGCATTCTTTAGCGGTGTTTGGTTGATACCTCGACGAGAGGTTGGGTCACGACCACCAGAGCGGCCAATCAACTTCTCAACGTGATAGATTGCACTTGATTCAACAAATACATAACCACGCATTCCAGTAGGGTGTAGAATAGACATAACATCGCCTTGCAGAGCGGTCAAAGAACCACTGCCGTGCAGTCTAGCATGCATTTCATCAGCGACTCTTTGTTCAGAACCAATTGCTGTTTTGACGATGTATAAGAAAGACCCAACAGAGCCGTACATTTCTCTAAACAATGATTGAGCATTATCCATATCAATGTTGGAAAATATGCAATTGTATTCTTGTAGTTTACCTGGGTCAATCCATTCGTGTTCGGCGTAGCGACCTGTCGGTGTTACTTCATCGGTGGATGCAATAACTAGAATGGGCATTACATCGACTAGAGATCTTCCCATATCGATACCACGCTCTGGACCTGTACTATGATAATGGAGATTCTCTACTGGAATACTTGTTGCCTCGGCGACTCTTGCAAGAACTTCTTCTTGAGTATCTGCAATACCCCATACTCCGTCCCAAAGGGCTGGAAAATCTCCATCGGATTTATTTCTACGCAACAATAATAATTTTTCTTCAAAACGCACAAAGGCGACAAATGCTTCAGTCATCTAAATCACTCCTTAATTTCAGTTACCAATTCCAATTACGTCATGGATCAACCAAGGGAAGAAGTTGTCCATTAGCACCAATAATCCAAACCCAATTGCGCCTAGAACAAATAAGCCAATTCCACAAACTATGCTAGTTTGTTTGAATTCTTGTGGCGAAGGCTTCCTAGCCATACGGATAATACGGGCCCAAGAGCCACGTGAAATTCGTCTAAATTGGGATTCAATCCAATCTTGACGGTCCTGAACTTTGTCCTCGAAGGAACGCTTATTTTCTGTTTCGACAGGCATGGTACAACCTCTGACTTGTCACCCCAACTGCCCTTCAAATATAACCGCGTCGGCTGTAGTCGGTTTCTGAAAATCAGCTAAAGTCAGTAAGCAAAGTTCTGCAAGAATTGATGAGGAAGGGCCCCTGTAGCCGGTATAATGGCGGAGCCGGACCCATACCTAGTGCTTGGTGTTAGCAAGAATGCTGCTGATGCTGAAATCAAACGTGCGTTTCGCAAGAAGGCTCGACAATTTCACCCCGATAGAAATCCAGATAATGCCAGCGCTGAAGCTAAATTCAAACAAGTTCAAGCCGCCTATGACAAGGTCGGAACCGCTCAAGGTCGTCGAGAATATGACCAGCAACAGCAAATGGCGAACATGTTTGGAGGTAGCCAGGGAGGCATGGGTGGTGCTGGTTTTGAAGACATGCTAGGTCAGATGTTTGGTGGAGGTGGTCGCCGAGGGGGACAGTTTTCAGGCATGGGTGGCAGTCCATTTGGCTCACAAAGCCGAGGGCGACAGCAACCACAACAATCCCAACGTCAAAAGGGTCGTGACATCAATGTTAGTATCGATATCACTACAGAAGAAGCCGCTGATGGAGGCGCCTTCTCATTCACTTTCAAACGGCTAAAGCCTAACCCTGCAGGCACAATGGAAGCAAAATCTGTCACTTTGCAAACACAGTTGAAGCCTGGTGTGAATCATGGCACTATCAAACGCCTAAAGGGTCAAGGTAATGATCACCCACAAGGCGATTCAGGTGACGTCATACTGACGGTGCGAATCGATGCTGGGGAAGGTCGCTTCTGGGATGGTGACGTACTGGTTCAAGAAGTTAAAACGCCATACAGCACTCTTGCACTTGGCGGCAAAGTCAAGGTAACTTTGCCATCGGGCAAAGAAGGATTACTGAAAGTCCCCCAAAATACCCAGGTTGGCGACCGTAGAAGAATGAGTAAAGCCGGGCTTGGCGGTGGAGATTTAGATCTTGAATTCGTGTTGATTGAACACGAAAAACTATCCAAAGAGCAGACTAAAGCGCTCGAGACCCTCAGGGAAAGTGGATTGTGAGAATTCTATGGCCAAACAGCACAATCGCCGCAGTGGCCGAAATAAAGGCCCGCAATTAAGCGAAGGTGAACGACTATGGAAACGAATGTCCAATCTTATCGGTGAAGATGACACGCTATTTTCAAAACATTGGAACGCCCAATCTATTGCTGAATTATTGATTGACGGCGAAAACATGGCTGGAAGATTTGCCGCAGACCTAAAAGCTGAACGTGCTTTTCGGTCAAAATTAGACCAATCATTGGCAGAAATTCGCAAAACGCAACAATATTTTACCAACTCTGCCGCCCGGACGGTGACGCTAAGAACTAGAAGTGAGATTGATGATATCAAAAATGCGGTCAATACTTGGCGGTCTTTTTTTGACCGTCACAGCAGTGCTAAACAATTATTTCAAGGCCCAATAACCAGCAGTTCTAGTGAAGATACATCGTGCTATGAGATAATTGAAAATGCTTGGCTAGCAAAACTAACTGGCAGCAAGATGCCTGATGAATTATCGCTTAACAAAGATGGAATGTTGCATTGGGGTAAGTTTGATTTGATTAAAGAAATCAGTAAGTTCGCCGATGCGAGGTGCGGTTTTAGATTCCAAGATGCTACTCCAAGCATGGCATTATTACTTTTACAAAGCGGGAGAATTTCGGTTACTGAGGTATTAGATATGCGGCTTGAGGCTCGAAAACGCGATGGTCAGAATCCATTTCCAAGACAGTATGATGACGGGTTAGTACAGCATAGCAAAAAACAAGGAGAAGTTGAGGGAGAACTTGAAATCTCCAATGGAAGAACGGATCTAAGGCATTTACCATTCGTCACCATTGACCCTCATGATGCTAAGGATTTTGATGATGCAGTCTGCCTAGTTCAACAAGATGGTAAGACCACTCTTTGGGTTGCTATTGCAGATGTTGCACATTACGTTAGGCTTGGCACTAGGCTAGACGCGACGGCTAGAGCCAGAGCTACTTCGGTATATTTACCACACACTGTATTACCTATGCTGCCACCTAGGCTGGCTGATGATTTGTGTTCCTTGCGAGCTGATGTTGACAGACTTGCCATGGTAATTGCTATGGAATTAGATAATGACTCTAAGGTCACTAAATCGTCTGCCTATGAAGCAGTAATCAAGGTAAAACAAAATCTGTCATATGAGGATTCTATCGGTGATGAGCGCTTTGAATCGATGTTTGAACTAGCCAAAATATGGCAAGCTAGAGAAGTGAAACTTAACATTGCTAACGCAGAAATGCGGCCGCGGATATTAGATGATGAACAAATTAAAGTCATGGTAAAATGGCCTACTGATGCAACTAGAATGATTGAATCGTTTATGGTTGCCACCAATGCTGCGGTCGGCCATATGCTTGGCAAATTAGCTGCTCCACTGCCATGGCGTTGTCACGCACCGCCCGACTCTGATGAGGTAAAGGAATTGAATGCTAAATTATCTGCACTTGGCGTTAACATCGAATTACCGATGCCATCATTCAAAACTCATGGCCAAAGTGATAGTGATGAATTGTCCAATTTACTGGGCGCTTGGGCAAATACCACTGTTGAGCCAATGGCGCCTCCACAGGCTGTTCAGCCAGACACCGAAGATGTGCCATCATACCTCAGTGAAGTACTGGACCCAGAAGCCAGGCAGGAAATTTTAGATTCGCTTGCTGATGCCCAACAAGCTGCTTCTAAACTGGACAATAAAACCCGGAGAGTTGTGGACCAAGGGTTGTTCCAACTAATGCAAAGGGCTAATTATTCTGCGAATAATTTAGGTCATTTTGGCTTAAACCTCGATGCCTATGTTCATTTTACGAGCCCGATTAGAAGATATCCTGACCTAATGGTTCACCGCCAATTAAAGAGCCATCTTAACGGAGTTGACTGGGTCCATGACTTAGCCGATACCGCTGATATTGCCGAGCATTGTAGCAATCAATCTGTGATTGCCAAGTACATTGAGTGGGAGTTGGTGGCTAATGCTTACCATATTCACTTACTGCGCGGCGGGGAAATTGATTCAATTTCCGAAAATAAAACCCACGAAGTGGTTGAAAAGTCATGGCCGGCTAGGATTGTTGGCCTGAGAACTCCTTGGGTATTTCTAGATCTCAATGATGATGGGGCAATTCAAGGCAGAATGCATCTAAGACAAATGGGCAGTAAACAGCGATTGAATATCGATGAAAACGGTTTAGAGGTCAGTACTGCTGAACCAGGTAGAAATGGTGATTTTAGAGTAATTGCCAAACTTGGCGAACACTATCCTTGCCGACTGCGTGGCATCGATATTTGGAGTGGTTCGCTTGACTTGGCTCCCAAGTAGGTTTTTTTGTGGATAAGATAGTTTATAGTGGCTAGAATAATCCAAAACCATAGCCAATGAAATTGAATTGAATACGGTAATTGCTACTGAAGTGAAATAATGAGTCAAGATTTAATCCGCTTGGATATCCAAGGAATGACGTGTGCTGCATGTGTCTCTTCTGTTGAGATGATCGTCAACACACACGAATCGGTCAAGGCGGTTAGTGTCAATCTGCCACTCAATAGTGCAGCAATTCAATTACAAGGTGCTGTAACTGAAGCAATCACTGAAGAAATAATTCAAAAAATCAAACAAGGGGGTTTTGGAGCATCAAGGCCAAACCAGACCAAGGACAAAAGGAAAATTCTTGAAAAACACGTCTCGTTAGAAGGGCGTAAAGCCGCATTAGCGTTGATTCTAGCATTACCAACGATATATCTCACCATGTTTGCCGATGATTTGGGGAACTTCTCGGGATTCGATTTGCGATTGTTACTCGCTGCAGTCATGACAATTCCGGTTTATTTTTGGTCGGGTTTCAGTTTCCACACTAGCGCTTGGAAATCAATTCGTCGGGGAGGCGCTAACATGGATGTTTTGATTCACCTTGGGACCAGTGTGGCTTTTATTTGGTCTTGCGGAGTTGTCTTAGCGGGAAAATATGACGGTTTGCCGAACGTTTTGGTAAATGCAGAGCACGTGTTTTTTGATGGGGTTGTATTCATTATCGGATTTGTCTTACTAGGTAATTATCTTGAATCTGCTGCCAAATTAAAAGCCACTGATGCCATTCATTCGCTGATGCAATTACAACCATATCAGGCAAGAGTTGTTGCTGATGATGACTTTACTGAAATGATTGATGTGGCTTTGGTGAAGGTTGGCACACTAGTGAAAATAAAGACTGGAGAAACTATTCCAATCGATGGCATACTCGAAGATTGTAAAGCCAGTATTGACCAGTCCACTATGACTGGTGAGTCTTACCCGGTACGCAAGAGTTCTGGCGATGAAGTCTATGGTGGAACTATTGTACTGGATGGAACTGTGTTGTTGAGAACCAATAAAGTCGCTGAAGATACCTTACTAGCTAACATAATTTCTATGGTTGAGGATGCACAATCTGGCAAAGCCCCAATCCAAAGATTGGTTGACAAAATCTCCGCAATCTTTGTTCCTATTGTCATCATCCTAGCCCTGCTATCTGGGTTATTTTGGGCGACAATTGGCCATGATATGATTGATAATCCAATGAACTCAGGCTACGAATTAGCTTTGATGGTAATAATTTCCACCCTAGTAATTGCTTGCCCTTGCGCGCTTGGTTTAGCCACCCCAATTGCTCTAGTCATTGGTACTAGTGTTGGGGCGCAAAATGGATTACTGATCAAAGGCATCAATGCTTTAGAATCGGTAAATCAATGTCAGGTAATGGTTGTTGACAAAACTGGAACTGTAACAATTGGCAGGCCAAGAGTAAGTCATATCGAAATTATTGATTGTGAAGTTAAAGAAATACTTTCTATTGCTGCAGCATTAGAGCAAGAATCTGTTCACCCTCTAGCCTCAGCTATCATTACCTCGTGGTCCAATGTTACCAGTGATAGACCAGAAATTAACGACATTCGAATCATGCCTGGAATGGGTATGGTTGGTGAATATTCGGGTCAAGTTGTTGCTGCTGGCAACCTAGAATTGATGCTTGAAGTCGGAGTTGAACTTGATACTGATATGAAGCTGCGAATTACGAAATCAACCAAGAAAGGCATCTCGATCGTATTTGTCTGTCAAGGTGCTAAACTGTTAGGCTGGATGGAGTTATCTGACCGAATCAGAGATAGTTCCAAAATTGCCGTTAAGCGGGCTAAGCAACTAGGCCTTGAGGTGGTTATGTTAACCGGGGACAATCAACAATCGGCTGAGTCAATCGCTACTAAGGTAGGCATTGATAAGGTGATTTTTGGGGTTAAGCCCGATGAAAAGGCTGAACAAATAAAATCATTACAATCTGGTGGAGATAAAGTCATCATGATTGGCGATGGTATCAATGATGCTGCAGCATTGAGTACTGCTGATGTTGGTATTGCAATGGGGGCTGGATCTGACATTGCTCTTGATGCGGCTGATTTCGTATTAATCCGTAACGATTTAATCGATGCAGTCTCTTCAATTGAATTGGGCAATGCTACTATGCGTAGAATACGCAGTAACCTTGGCTGGGCGTTTTCTTACAATGTGATTGGCATACCGTTAGCCATGGGATTATTACTACCATTCACTGGGTTTTTACTGCCTCCTGCCTATGCTGCAGCGGCAATGTCACTATCATCGGTAAGCGTAGTTGGTAACTCACTAATTTTACGTTGGTGGCGACCTATTGCTGAGTAATGATAAGCAAAGCCTTGTTAATCACCATACCTTGGTATGTCCATGGGTGAAGTAGTTCACAACCTAGCAATTTACGGAATGACTTGTGGCTGCTGTACCGGCAGAGTCATGCGAGTTTTACAATCAAATCCTGAAGTGTTAGACGCCAAATTGTCGTTTGAAAAAGATTCAGGAATTATCAAGACTACTGAAAAATTGAGTACTGATAAGGTGATTATTATGGTCAACGAGGCTGGATTCATAGCTTCTGCATAAGCGCTTAATTGAAATGTTAGAGATGACGCCCAAAGTTTGCGCGGGGGTCGCCCAGCTTGGTCAACGGCGGTGGGTTTAGGTCCCATTCCTTATCGGTTCGCAG
>JAQXFJ010000203.1 GCA_029250385.1 Candidatus Poseidoniaceae archaeon
CATCCATGGGTCCTCCCCAAGCTCTTCTTTTGAAAGATTAGACAATAGTAATCCGGCTAGTTTCAAATCTTCTCGTCCATGACGTTTCCACAATGCAGGAATTAATTTTGCCAAACGACGCGGCTTCTCTTTACCGTAAGTTAGCAGCCATGATGCGATGGTTCGCACCTCTGGGTCAGGACAACCATAATGAGCAGCAAAACCGCCATGAGCCGCAGTAATATCGGCGCGTGGCTTGGTAATCATTCCAGGATTGCCTGCAGCGTAAGCGCCGTTTAGGAATTTTAGAACTCGTCGATTTGACTTTAATACCTTAGAGTTGTATTGCTCTAAGTATTCATCTAGTTTGATGTTCATTTCTTGGCACCGTCTGCAGATTTCTTACGAACAACGTCGAATAGATCTCCTACTAGGCTTACTGAGTCTCTAAGTGTGCCAAGCATCTTATCGATAACATTTGGATCTTCGAATTTTTCTTTGACAATTTCACGTAATTCCTCTTCAATTTGATGGTGCTCTTTATCGTTTATTTTGAATATGCTTCTTAAATGAGCTAGTACTCGAAATTCATCTCTAGACAGTGAAGCATTGACAATAGCTATTTCGAATACCTTGGTGTATATCTCTCGTGCTTTTTCTAAATCAATTGGCTCGCCGCCTTCAACCTTAGCACCGGTTCTTACGGCTTGATAGATATCAGATGGCTCATTTTCACTCAAACCTAGAGCACTGGCTAGTTTTATGATCAGGCGTTTTTCCTCTCGTGTAAGCACTTTATCGACGAGCATCACAGATATTGTACTGTGAAACGCCTCAAGGCTATACGATATAGGTTCGGACACAACACACCCATGCACTTACTATTATTGAATTCGTTGCTCTAGTAAAATCCATAAAATATTGATTATTTGACAAGAGCATTCAATAGTAATGGGCGCAGCCGTATGTTTGTTCACATCCAATTCATTCACCGAAGTTTATCCGGTGGTTTTGGCTCAAAGGGCCTCCCTTGAGCCATTTTGAGTAGTCTGTGTACTAAAAGGAGAAATTCCCATGGTAAGAAAACAAAACCACAGAGGTGGCAACCCCTCGAAGAGTAATAAAGCAATGAAGTATATGGTTCGTGCTGACATAAAAGTCAACGGAACCGTACAAAGAAAGGACATCATCGGTGCGATAATGGGCCAAACAGAAGGCCTGCTAGGCGACGAGTTAGAGTTAAGAAAACTCCAACGAACTGCTAGAATCGGACACGTTGATGTAGAAATGGAAAACAAAGGCGGCAAGGTACATGGCATGATCATGATTCCAAGCAGCCTAGACAATGTAGAGACTGCAATTATCGCATCTTCATTGGAAACTATCGATAGAATTGGTCCATGTACAGCGAAAATCACTGTCAAGGAAATCCAAGATATTAGAGCAACTAAGCGAACTAGTGTCGTTGACCGTGCTAAAGAACTACTGCTGGAATTAGTTAATTCCGGTGAAGCAGCATCAAAGACGGTTATCGAAGAAGTCAGATCGGTACTAACCGTTGGAACAGCAAAACAATTCCACGGCTTAACCTGTGGTCCAAACATTGAATCATCATCATCACTAATTGTGGTTGAAGGTAGGAATGATGTTAGAAATTTGCTTAATTGTGGAGTAAAGAACGCAATTTCAGCAGATGGGGCAGGCTCCATAAAGCAGGAATTAATCGATTTAGCAAATTCTAAGGAAACTGTAGTATTGGCAATTGATGGTGACCGTGGCGGTGAAATGCTATTTAGCCAACTCAATGAAATGATGAAAGTTGATTTCGTCGCGCAAGCGCCAGTTGGTCAAGAGTGGGAATTATTGCCACAAAAGACAGTAACTAAGTGCTTGTCAATGAAGGTAGAAGCAGCTAAATTTGCTCGCCAAATCAAAAAGCAGGAAGATAAGGACGATAAAAAAGCAGGAGTTGAAGACAAGAACTGGGCTGAAGATATGGAGGACACTTTTGAAACTAAAAGCGCTCCAGATGAAGTGAAAGAATTTTTCACCCATCTAGATGACCTTGAAGCAAGAAAAGCAGTTTTCGTTATGATGGACGGTACAGTCTCAGAACCTGTTGGCGCAAAAGATCTAGCTAATGCAGCAAATGAGGCGGATGGCGCAATAGCCATTGTCTATAACGGTACTATCAGTGATAAAACCCTAGACATTGCTTCAGAGGCGGCAATTGAGACAGTAGTTGGAACCAAAGCAGGTAAAGGCTACGGCGACCGAGCTGATGTCAAATCTTGGCTCGCTGAAGTTCATCGCTGAGTATCAATCTAACGCGCATATAATGAATTAAGCCCGCTTTGGCGGTAATATGAGCGATGCACCCGTGGCTTGGCCAGACGACGACCAAGACCCTTTTGCTACGTCAGACGAACCGCTAGAACAGCGAGAGGAAACTCCTCCTACAGAGGACAATCAATCTGAGACAACCGATGAACCACAAGAAGAATCAGTTGCTGGGGAACAATCCACTGCAATAGAGCAGTGGACATTGCCAGTCAGAGTTGCTCCAGTAATGGCAATCTCTGGTGAGGAAGTCAAAGAATTTCCACTCAATGAATCGGTTGACGGCAGGCGTAACACTTCTCTAATTGTTAGCGATAATCTAATCAGAGTAATTCAGGTTACCTATGATGATGATGGGCAGCGCAGACTAAATGTCAAAACAGTACTGAAAAACGAATTAACTGGTTTTACCCATACCCATAACGAATTAATGCATAAACACCAATGGATGTGGGTCTCTGCTATTTTCGTTGGATTAGTAGCTACATTCATCCCTTTCTTGGGCTTCCTTGGCCAATTTATTCTAGCCGGCGGCCTAATTGGATGGGCATATATGCATCTCGAAGTGCACACCTTGGAATTTTCAACTAGTGGATCAAAGCATAGAGTTTATTTTACCGGTTATGGTTCAAATCGTCCGATGTTTAGAGCCAGTATGGCTTTGATTGGCCCAACAATTGCCAAATATATGGATACAGGAGAATTTGATACCCAGTCAATCACCACATTCCATGACTCATTAGCCAAGCCAATAGAGCAACAAATGCCTGGTATAGTAATGGCTGACGATGGCTCACTGGAAACCCTGTCTAGTCAAATTACAGCCCCGGAGCCACCGGCTCCTCTAGTTCAAACCCCGGCACCACTTCCACCTCCAACATCACCGACCAACATTCCACAACCACTAGCACTACAACCCCCCGAACCTCCTGCAATGGCCGGGCCACCAGCCTCAAATCCACCCCCGCCTCCTTCAGTGACAGCAGCTCCACCTTCCCCACCACAGCCAATAACCGCACCACCTCCGCCCCCTTCCGTGACAGCAACTCCCCCTCCCCCACCATTGCCACCACCGTTACCACCAGCAACAATGCCTCCTCCGTTGCCTTTGGGTGGAATGATACCACCTATGCCAATGGATATGGGTGAAGTTCCGTTGGATGCACCAATGCCAGCAGCACCGGAAATAAATGTGCCAGCAGCACCAGTTGAAGAATCCCTTTCAGATGATGAAAAAAACGAGTTACTTGAAGAATTGAAGTAATCAATTTGCTGAAACGACTACACCGCTAGCAGATTGCAGGTTTAACGCGCCAATCAGTATGTTGACCTCAACCTCTAACTCTTTGATTTCATTGAATGCTGGTAATGCTTTTTCGTCTTTTTCCAGTGGTACCTTAAAACCAGGTCCAGGTATTCGTTGTAATGCTTTACCAAGCACTAAAGAATCCTCGACAAGGTTTCCCTTAGCTGCTTTATGGCGCGCCTCTAAACGCATTTTGACCCAGTTTTGATATTTCTTTAGATTAGCGGCAATCTTCATAATTAGCCATTGTCGCTTTTCATCGTGTTCGTTACCTTGGGGCAGTAATCGCAAAACCAATCTCAACAAGCGGTCAAAACGGACATCTCTTGGTTCTTTACCAACATGCTTTGCTAGGCCTTTTCTCATAGAAACGACTTGTTCATCAGGTTGGCTAGCTTTATCAAAAGAGTCATTCAAGCCAATTTTAGTCATGAAAAGATGTAAATGCTCTAATGAATTTAATTTGACACTACTGACTTTTTGCACGGTTTGTTTTGTTTCAGGGGCTTTACCACCAATCCATGCTTCATTGTAGTCGTCTGTTGAGAGGTCATCTCCAACAAATTTACCCTGTTCATCCCTTGCTCGTTTTGGAACTTCTTCTTTTGATGGCAAAGGGGTATCTTTGGTAGTATTTTGCTCGCTAACCTTTACAGTAGATTCCTGCTCTAGTTTTTCTTCTGCGACTTTAATTTCTGAGGCTTCTTCCATTGCATCAAGCATAGCCTCATGAGCCTCTTGAAGAGAATCAGCAGGCTCCATAATTTGTTCAGGAACCGGTAATAGAGTCTTTCGAACCGGGGCCGGAGACCAAGGCGTGAAGGCGAAATCTTCTTCCTCAACAGGAGATTTTGCCAATTCTCTCATCATCTTTGGAATTTGTTCAGCAATAGCGGTAAGTCTGAGTGGATTCTGCAATTCTTCTTGAATTTGTAATGCTAAACTGATATTTCTATTCCATGGCATAGCCGATAATCTTCTGCGCAGTGAATCATGTTGCGCCATTGCCGGTCTAATTTTAGCCAACATTTTGGCCACCAACATTGGGTCATCATCAAACATTCCGTTTAGTTCGTTAACGTACCAGCCAGCACTTTGAAACAAATTTAACTCATGAGCGATTTTAGTTTTTATTCGTTCGCCAATTTTCCCGCCAACCACTGAATTACCAGTATTAGTGAAATCCGTAGTTGTACCATATTGCCTCGCTTGAGCGACAAAGTCTTCAAATTCTGCTAGATTAAAAGTGCTCGAAATAGTATTTTCTGAGGCCTTACCTTGGCCAATTAATTCTAGTAAATCCCGCTCAAGTAGCTTTCTATGCCTTGCTCCCCGAGTTACAAACCTAGCAATCATTGACTCTGTGTCGCTGATTATATCTTCACCAGCCTCAACTTCTTTCAGCAAATTTATGCGTTTTTCTATTTCTTCTTTACCACTATATGAAATATCGATTTCAAGCAGACTGTTAACACAGTCTATTCGTTTATTCCAAATAATTTCATCATGTTTGATAATCTCTAGTGCACTAAATGGATCGCTGGCAATTCGGGATCCCCAGTCATCCATATAGAGGCCAAGTGTTTGATACTTTTCGATAATCGAATAACATTGTAGTTCAGTATCCTTCCATTGTAAATCTAACTGGTCTACAATTTCCGTTAATGCTTCAGAATGTTCGAGGTAGCCGATATACTGCTTAGCATCAAGTGTCTCCTTCATGCGCTGTTCAAAGAATTGAAATCTAGCAACCAATGCCAAATGCCCGTCTATTTGCTTAGATAATTCTGGTAAATTAACTTCCCACTCAAACAAATCTTTGGCTAGAATACTTGTGGTAGAGAAATTAATCCCAGCATTGAGCCAATTAGAAATTTGTATATTTAGTTGGTATAATCTAGTTTTCAAATCACTGCCCATCGAAGAAATCTGCTTGGATAATTCAGTTAATTCCCCATTATCTTTGGTTCCCAACAATAACTTTCTTTCAGCTTCATATCTATCGGCTAATTGGTCATCAAACTCGGCTATTTCATCGATAATTTGTAATCTAACCATTTCATGAAAATTATGATTCTTCTGTTGTTCGGCAATCTCTTGTAGAGCATCAACCAAATTCATTTGATCAATGCCGTCGACATTGTGACCAGCCTCTCGTAGTGCTTGTGCAGCAGAGTAAATAGTTCGCTTCTGGCGCGCTTCATTTTGTTCAATTTCTGATAATTGAGCATCAATTTCGGTAAATAAATGAGGGTCGTTCATTAGCGGTATAATTAGATTCAATTGGATTTTTGAAGACTCATCAAGCGCATCACAGCGCGCTAAGATGAGTGACCGTTCTTCACCCATCATTACCGCTTCCCAATCTGTTCGATTATTGTTTAACACTAATTCCCAACGGCGGTTAATCTTCGCCCATTGTTCGTATCGTTCATTGATGTCAGGGAAGTCCATCGGATTAGTCAAAGCTTCAATCCATTCGCTAAACAGTCCTTTGGATAGGTCTAATCTCTCAAGCCAATTTTGACTCATTCTTTCAATTAAGGATTTACTGGCTTGAATAAAATACTCAACGCGCATCAAGGCTTCGGTTGCCATAGAAGCATTCGCTTCAAGATATTGACTTATTTCAGAAGTATCCCAGCCACTCTCTAACCATTCAGAGACATGATTGTCAAACCAACTTGGATTGGTCCCAGTCATATTTTCCTCCTCCATAGACAGACCTATTACTCCGTGAGCAATGATAGTCTTTCAATGTGAGCGCTGATTATCTTGGTAATTGTGGTTTTTCTGAGATATTTTGTGACTCGGCGATTTTTTTAGGGGTCGAAAAAGCCAGTTTAGAGATTCATTCCAGCCAAAGGGCATAAAGGCTCAAACTAGATTCCATTCGCATGGAACCAATTACTGCCTTGTTTGGGATTGCCTGCCTTGGTGCAGGTGGAGGCGTTGGATACTGGTTGAAACAAAACCACGAGAAGATGCAAAAACTATCCGATTTTAACGTATTATTACAAGAATCACAAAGCGCTCATTTCACGCATTTGAATACTCAAGTAGCTGATGTAAATAGTAGGCTTTCAATGCTAAACAATATGGTCGATGCCCTACGAGCCACCAATCCAGAATTAGATGGGGCCATCAAAGCATACAGCACACTTGCTCACCTTGAACAACTTGGTGAAATGGGCGATTCACTAGACGATTTCGAGCCGTTCGCTAATGCACTTACAGCGCTGGAAACTCTAGTGTCGCCAATCACAGTTGAAAGTATAGTGGGGGCTAATGATTTACTGACCCAAACCAGTTCCAATATGGTGATGCAGCTAATCGAAATCTTTGATGCACACGATATGGATGTTAGTAAAATCGGTCTCAAACCAGTCTCTGCTCACAAACTAGGTCACGCAGCCTTGAGTTTGAGAAGGTATGATTGGGCTGAAACCTGTTTTGGGATTGCCTATGCATCTTCCCCAGGTAATGCGAACGTCTTAGAAGCGCTCGAATATATTGCTATAGAGAAAGGCGATGAAGTATTGCGTAGACATTGGCTTGAAGCAAGAATGACAATCAATCCAGATAATCCAGACCTGCTGAGGTCCCATGCTCACCTACTGGCTAAGATGGGTGATATGGAGGCGGAGAGAGACGTGCTTCGACTTGAGGCGCTAGGCCTTGATACCCCAGCAGATCGTTCTCTATTGTCTGGCCTAAGGGCTAGAGCAGGTTCTCGTTCAGAAGCCTTAGAGTCTATCGAACAAGCACTTGCTGAAGATCCTACACAATCGAAGGATTGGCTATCTTATGCTAATCTCTTGCATCAAGAAGGGGAAATGAGTAAAGCCCTCGATGCTGCAGATAAGTGCTTAGAATTAGACCGCCAAAATGGCGGTGCTTGGGCCCTTAGTGCCATAATTCTAGCACCTAAACAAAATCGTTTGAAAGAAGCGCTCAAAGCTGCGGTTCATGCAGTTGCACTAGATGCGGGGGGTGTTGATTTAGTATTACTGAAGGCAGATTTATTGCTTGCGGAAGGTTCAGCAACTGCTGCCGAAGAATCGTTAACCAAGGCGCTTGAAAAGGATATGATGAATGGAGAATTGCGGGCAAGAATTGCTACTAGGCATTTATTAGACGGACGACCAGATGATGCTCAAAAGTTACTCGACGAGACTCCAGTTGGAATTGACCATGCACTATTACATGTTGTTGAAGGAAGACTACACTTAGTCCACGCCGATAAAGCAAGAGACGGCACTGGAGAGACAGATGCAACCCTACTATCGGTGGCAATTTCTGCCTTTGAAGGGGCGCTAAAACTGAACAGAGAATTAGGCGTTGCGTGGCTTGGCATGGCCCGAACTAACAGATTATTACATAATTTAGATGCAGCCGAAGAAGCCCTTACCCGCTCCCGCAGATTATTGGCTGAAGATGACCCTTCAGCAGCCGCAGAGGCAGCACTTCTAGCACTCGACCAAGGCGATGTTACTGCAGCAGCGAATCTAATTGATGTTGCAGATATTCACGGTGACAGTGCGGTAATCTCCTATGTAAGAGGCAATATCGAGGCAAGAACAGGACATCTCGACCGAGCGCTCGAATACTACGGTAAGACGTTGAAAATCGATCATGCTCACATTAGAGCTCGTCTCAACAGGTGCAGCATTTACATGGCTATTGATGAAGGCAGAAAAGCGCTTGATGATGCAGAAATACTGCTTGATTTAGCCCCTAATTTCACCCTTGCCAGATTCCGTAAAGCAGAGGCTGGAATGATGCTAGGCGATTGGGCCAAGGCTCGTGAAGACCTTGATGTTGTACTGGAAAGAGCCCCACATCATCATCAAGCCATGACTCAATTAGCTGCTTGTTTCATCGCTTTAGGCAGACCTGAGCGTGCTGAAGCACCGCTTAACGATGCGCTAAGAATAGCCCCGAACCACGCCCCTGCTTGGCATCAAAGAGGACTACTATACCTTGAGTGGGGCCGTGATGACAACGCTCTAAGTGACTTTGAGGCGGCAGTCAAATCCGAAGCCGACCACCTCGATGCTCACCTTCACATCGCAGCAATGCACCATGAAGCAGAGCGTTTTGACCAAGCCGGTGCAGCTTGGAGAGCCGTACTAAATCTAGATCCGGATCACGTGGTTGCTAAGACCAGACTCGGTGAATGTGAAGTCAAATTAATGGCTTGACAGTGACTACTTTCTTGCTGCCGCTTCTGCTTGAGCAACCGTTGCCCTAACCGCAATTGCTGTATCGGGCGTGACTGAAATACTGGTAATTCCACAGTCGATTAAAAATGGCGGGAACTCATCTGGGAAATCAGATGGAGCTTGGCCACAAATTCCAATTTCCAAACCTTTGGCATTGAATTTTCTTACTATGTCGCGAATCATTGATTTAACTGCCGGTGAGCGAGCATCGACGGGATTTTGGTATCCTTCTAAATCATCACGAGAGACGGCATAAACAGTCTGCACTAAGTCATTGGAACCTATTGAGCCACCAGACAAATCCATCATTTCCATGAATCTATCCGCTTCAATAGCATTGGAAGGTAATTCAACCATTACAAATAATTCAGTACCAGACTTAGGCCCGATGTCATTTTCATCAAGCAGATTTTTCACCATTTCCCCTTCTTCAGGCGTGCGACAAAATGGTACCATCAATTGCAAATTATCTAATCCAAAGTCATATTTGACCGATTTCATTGCGGCGATTTCCATCTCAAAGGCTGGTTTAAATTTTTCATCCAGGTAACGTGACGCACCTCGCCAAGCAATCATCGGATTTTCTTCAACCGGCTCAAAGATTCCACCACCCAACAATTCTCGATATTCATTAGATTTGAAATCAGATAACCTAACAAGAACAGGTCTCGGATAGAATGCCGCACAGATCAGTCCAACACCTTCGCGTAGTTTGTCAATAAACAAATCTCGCTTATCTGGATATGCCCAAGCCCGACTGTCAAGCGATTCTACTAGCGTGCGAATATCATTGATATCGGCGCTAACAAACGATTCATGATACGGTTTTAGCCCATCAGATAACTCGCCAGTTTCGACATAATTTTTCAATTCTTCATGGTGAACAAAAGCCAGTGGATGAATGCCTAGTTCTGAAGATAAAATGAATTCAATTCTCGCCAATCCAACTCCGTCAACCGGCAATCTTGAATCAGTCAACGATTTGGTTGGAAACCCGACATTTAATTTTATTTTAGTAGTCAAATCAAGCTCTTCATCAAAAGAAACCTCTTCAATTTCAAATGGTACTTCGCCTGAATAAACGTATCCTGTATCGCCCTCAGCACAACAACCGGTGACGGTACTAAATTGGGGCAAGTCCATGGCATCCGAGCAACCAACAATTGCCGGTATGCCAAATTCACGGGCAATAATTGCTGCGTGCGAAGTTCGCCCACCCTTACGGGTAATTATCAGCGATGCTTGTTTCATTAACGGCTCCCAGTCAGGAGTAGTCATCTCGGTAACCAGTACATCACCTTGCTCAAATACCGATAGTTCGGAGGACACTTCCTCCATTGACATACCACTTTCTAACAGGTTGCGTAACTCGCGCTTGCCGTCTAAAACCTCGCCATAGGTTCGATACAATCTGACCTTTCCAGTGCCAATTCGCTTACCTACTGCTTGCCCAGTAGCCATTACCCGGCCGTCTTTTTTGAGTTTGCCAGCTAAGATTTCATCAATTTTGTAAACCGTCATTTTGCTACTTTCTTGCTTTGAATGAATTGTCTCAGGTCTTGCTTGAACGATAAATAAGTCGCCACTAACACCATCTTTAGCCCACTCAATATCCATCGGCTTGGCAAAATAATCTTCAATTTTCAGGGCCATTTCTGCTAATTCAACACATTCCTCTCGGGTAAGTGACCAACGTCGTCGTTGGTCATACGGCACCGCAATTGACTGGACATCATTAGCCGCCTCTTCATGGTAAATCATCATCTGCTCTTTACTGCCTAAAGTGCGATGAACGACTGGGAACTTGCCCTGTCTAAGACCTTCTTTCCACACGGTGAAAGTGTCAGGAGAAACCACCCCTTGTACTACTAATTCCCCAAGCCCGTAAGAGGAACCGATGTGTATTACTCCGTTATGGCCAGAATCAGGATCGATAGTAAACATCACTCCCGAGCAGGCTTTATCGGATCTTGCCATCTTCATCACTACAACTGCAATCGCACTATCAAGTGGGTG
>JAQXFJ010000165.1 GCA_029250385.1 Candidatus Poseidoniaceae archaeon
CCTATGGTAGGGCTACGTCTGTCTCGTCGAGCCCGCAAGTTTTTGAAGAAAATTCAACGAGCGCCAGGCAAATATGAATTGCAAGAAGCAGCCTCAAACATCCAATCAGAACTCGATAAAAGAAACATTTCCTATGATGAGGCGTTGACACTCGGCAACATTATCCAACATCGTGCTGACCAATTTGTCGAGGATGACACAATTGTCTATGCCATATCGGACCGTGATGCCTATCGTCGAACCCTTGAATTATACTTGAGGGACGCTTTACTTACCAGGACAGAACAGTTGTTACTTTGGGAAGAGCGCCGCCGTCTTGGTATCAGTGAACAAGACCATAATCGCTTGTTAGAGCAACTACTTGCTCAGTGGAAAAAGCAAGGCAAGAAAGTCAACATCGATAGTTTTGAAGCACCAAGCGGAGGTGAAGTTTCTGCTTAATCGTGGTAAGTCAACTATCGCAGCAGTAATGCTGTTGTTGCTGGTTGCTCCTATGGTTGCGCCGTTAAGTTCAGCCAACGACTCCACTAGTGCGAGAAGTTCCCCGGACTTCAGTATCAATTCTTTCACTTTAGACGGTGCAGGATCGATACAATCAGGCGTGAACATATTTGTTGAAAACGCCACGCATTCAGCAAGGATAGTCGTAGCCAATACGGGTTCAGCAGCAGAGACTGTAGTGGTGTCATTATTCCATCAAGGTTCCTCAGCGGCTGGCAAAACCTTGGTGGCCTCACTTGAAATCGGCCCCATCAATCCTGGGACTGTTGCCAATCCAGTTCTATTCCAATGGACCGCAACACCTGGAGAGGGGCAGTCGATATTCGCTGAGGCTTTCTCGCTAACCGATCCTAATTCAGGTAACAACGAACGCCGAATAAATTTCGATGTTAAAAGCCCGGTGTACATGGTTGGGACCGTGCTTGACGATTCCGTGCCTCAACCCGCATCGGGGCAAACTAATGCAATGGTGCAAAATGGCATGCAACAAATCAACGCTACTGTAATCAACG
The DNA here is from genome assembly GCA_029250385.1 of Candidatus Poseidoniaceae archaeon. Classification (GTDB taxonomy): domain Archaea; phylum Thermoplasmatota; class Poseidoniia; order Poseidoniales; family Poseidoniaceae; genus MGIIa-L1. The sequence continues at coordinate 1,014 of JAQXFJ010000165.1, forward strand.
AAGGCGTTAGAGATATCACAGCTAACCTTGAACTAGTCTTTGCAGAAGTAGCCAATCCATCCAATTCAATGGCGTTTTATTCTGGAGAACTAATTATCAACCCTGGCTCGTTATTTGTTCCTGCAGTGACTGATAATCTAACAGCCAATTACAACTCAGGTCTTATGACCGGAGTGTGGGAGTTGACTGCTTCGGTAATTTTCAACGGAACTGGTGGTTGGACTGAAACAGACTTAATCAGTACCTCAAACATAAAATTCTCGGACTTTATTGCGACATTGTCTACTCCATCAGATCGGACTACTGAGCCAGGACTTACGACAACTCTCACTTTCATAGTAACCAACATGGGTGCTCAATCCGACTCTTTTGAGATAGGGATTTCTAGCACCATGGGATGGGCAGACCTAGGGCAAAACGGCGACTCAACAGCGGTCTTTTCACCAGGTTCCTCTGAAACAATTCTTGTCCCGGTCTCCGTACCGTCCTCGGCATCGAGGTCACAGATAGATACAGTTACGCTTACATTGACATCCATTGGGGACTCGCAAGTGCCAAAATACTCACTCTCATCAACAGCTAGAGTCATGGCAGGAGAATTGTATCAGGCCACAATTACCATGCCGACAACAACTACCATGGTGACTCCAGGACAAAGTATTTCATTCAACTCAACAATTTCCAACATTGGTAATGTCCCTGGCACCTTTGACCTGGTTGCTGGTCTATCAGTGATTTCCTCGAACTGGCAAGTCACTCTTACAGAGTCGACAACTTCATTGATCAACAACACCGACTCAGCAATTTTTGGAGTTAACATTACTGTTCCTCCAATTCAGATGCCACTTGACCCTAGCGACCATAACAGAGCAGGGGATGTACTAAGCGTCTGGGTTCAAGCCACTCCCTCTGGCGGTGGTGTGCCAGTTACCCAAACTAGTCCGCTAGAAGTTAGGCCAGTGATTGTGGTTGATCCCGGTCTTGAACAAGAGCACATCCAACTAACTGTTGAAGATGTTACTGCGGCTAAGAATGGGCAAGGCGTTGATTTACCAAGAGCAATGGAAGTCGAAGTTAGGCACAATCTAGATGGCAGTATAACCAACACTGTCGATACAGTACTGTCAGTTGGTAATATCACCTTCACCCCATACAATAGCGGTGGCTTCTCTGAATCCGACCGGTGGTCTGCTAATGTTTCACCAGCAACTTTCTCTGGGCTGTCCCTTGGTGATGTGCAATCAGCAGCCCTCGGAATCCAAGGTCCTGCAGATGACTATCCTCTGGCCGGGATTATTTCGATACCAGTTATCGCCACTCCTACATTGGTGGGCCCACCTATCCCTAACGTGGAAGTTGTACCTGTTGAGCGCAACATTACTATTGGGGTGCCAACTATTCAAGGAGCGGCAATAATCGACCAAGGTCCGTTTGATGTGCCTCTTGGCGAAGAGACGCCAATCGACTTATTGCTGGCCAATACTGGAAACGATCTAACGTCTTATCGCTTGTCAATTTTAGATGACCTTCCTGATGGCTGGGTTACCTCGGTTAATACAACCACTACTACTTCAGATACGGTTCTTGACTTGTCAGCTGATGTGGCAGATTACCCGTCTCAAGGTAATTCTCACATGAGAGACTTCCAGTTGAAGGTGACCACTGACCCATTGGCTGAAGCTTACTCTTTCCAAGAGGTCAATATCAAAGTCGAGGATAGTGCCACAGGTTTGTTAATTGATGTCTTGCCAGTTTCAATAAGAGTCGGCCCTTATGTCAACGCATCTTTGAGTCCGACAAATCAAACAGTTGAACTCAATACTACACTATCCGAAACTCCCCTCACAAGAGTTTATGTCACCAATACTGGCAACACCCCAACAACTTACTCACTATGGCTGGACGAATCTCAAGGTGGCGATGTTGACTTTAGTCTAGAAACTCCGAATCAAATTCTAGTTGCCCCTGGGTTTACTGATTCGGTGAAGATAAGGCTGACTGCAAATGCTGATGCAGATTCTGATGCATTCTACATGGCTACGTTGTGGGTGTCCACTGATACAGGAGTAAACTTGAGCGCTAATGTAGTTGCCAATGTAATTGAGCAACGCGCCCTAACGATTGATGCCCCGAATCAGATTGGCGTCCTGCCAGGGCAAGACCAAACTATCAATTTCACAGTAACTAACTCTGGTAACTTAGAGGAATCCTTCGATGTAGAAGTTGCTGTTGATGGTGGGTGGGTAGTTGTTCCAGCATCACAAACAATGACATTGCCAATAGACGAAGAAATTCAAGGCAGTGTAGTTATTAGCGTTCCAGAATTAGGCGACGGTATCAGTTTAGATGACGGCTCAGTGCACAATCTGACTATTAGATTGGTAGACCCTGTGACAGAGTTAACCGCAGGAGTTAGTATCGTAAGAATGCTAATCTCGCCAATGTTTATCCTCGATACAATTGAGTGGCAAGAAGAGATGCTCTATCATCGACAATGGGACCGAACATTTACTGCAACGATAGTGAACATGGGTAACCGCGACGTCACTGCTGACTTAGCGTACCAAATTAACAAGCCTGGTGGCGTAGCTGTCAGCACAGAATGGGCAGTCCAATCAGATGCACCAACCACCCTGAATATGCCAGTCGGTCAAAATGTATCCTTCCAATTCACCGTCAGTGGCTTAGAATTAAGTCCAGACCTAGATCTTACAGCCTTGCTTTCCATCCACATAACTCCGCAGGATGCCGGAGTTGACGGTGATGGTTATCTTAATTCAACCTTGAAGATGTCTAGATTCTTTGAGCCTAGTGATATCGATTTGAAGCCAGATGAGACAGACGGGCCTATGACCATTAATATCGTCTACTCACACATACCACGAGGTGCTTCCAATGCAGTGGCTTACGAACTAGAATTATGTGACGCCACTAGATTATTCAATTTCAACGCCGCAGGTTTGGATGAATCACTTTACCCGTGGACTTTCACCTTGGTAGTCGATGAGACTACATCTGTGCCGTTGTCGCTGTCACCCGAAGATTGTGGTTCAGGCTCGGCTGGAAATGATTCTAGAATTCAACTACCGCTTAGAGATGCTTGGGATGTAAGTGACCCGTTGCAGATTATTGTTGATGCTCCAAACCGACCCAATATTATCACTGAAGATGGCTGGGATATGACATTCAGACTATTTCATCCAACAGAAAATAACGGTTATACCGTTTACGACGAGGCAACTTTCACCTTCCAGTTAGATGTATTTGCTGACCCAAGCGTGGCAGAAGTTTGGATTAGTGAAGGGACGATGGAAGAAGGTACAGATGCAACAGTTAGCGCTAGAATCCGTAATGATGGAACTGCACTAGCCTTGTTCTTCATGGTGGATTTAGAGTGTTCAGGCTCAATCATCAATAACAACGTAGACCCAATAGTACAACTTGGTCCAAATGAGGAAGTTGTAGTCAAGTGGGAAATAACCTCTGAAACCATCGAATGGTGGAAGCAATCTATTGACGGAACTTGTATCGTCACCATCGACGCAAATATGTTGTCAAAGAATGTTGAAGGAAATGATCGCTATGTCTACAAAGATGAAGTTTATTCATGGTCACCTGGCCAATCTTCCACATTTGTCTTGTTCATAATCTTTGGATTGTTGGCATTAGTACTTGGGCGTTTAAATGGGCAAAACGAAAAGTTCCGATTGTTCTCAGTGTATGCTGGATTGTTGGCACTTGGATTTGCTTTCCACTTATTCAACGTAATTTATTGGGGCCCGCTGGTGCTAGGACTTTCAGCACTTTGGCTGTGGCGTAAGACTTGGTTAAGCACAGATGAATTCAGATTAATCCACGAAGATTACCAAAGGGCGCGCAAGGGTGTATCTACTTTGTATGCCGACCATTTCCAAGCATTGGCAGATAGTAGAAGGCAACTTAGAATTATTCTTGCTCTACCGGTTTTCGGTCTGTTAGGGGTTGTTCTCGGTATACCGCCACAACTCGACACTGACCGCGATAATTTGCTTACATTGGCAGCTTATGTGGTGATTATTTCTGTTGGCGTGTGGATTTTAGTACGCCGTGCCGATTCAATGTATGGCTCAATTTACGGCCGCTTGACAGATATCGAAGTAAAGGCTACTAGAATCGAAAGAGATTTATCGGACCCGGCGCGATTACTACATGAGTTGGCAAACGATGGTATCAACCTCGATGCAATATTTGACGATATTAACAACGGCAATGAACTAGCAATAGATGAGGAGGTGAGAGAAGATGTCTGAAGAAAAATTAGATGATTCAATTGAATTTGACCTTGATGACATTTTGGAAGAGGAAAATTCCGATGAAAACCTTCCAGAAATCGTTGTGGAAGCAATAGACGATGAAGGCTCAGACGATTCAACCGATGACGATGGGGCTACTTTCCAAGATCAAGTTAGAGAGTACATGGGGGAACTTCAGGATGAAGAATTCCATCACGATGTCAAAACCGAAGCAAAATCTGAACCTGTCGACGATAAAGTTGAGATTTCCTATACGGAAGAATCAGAATTACCAACTGTGACCCGAGGTACCCTCAATGAGGTTGAAAGCCGAAT
>JAQXFJ010000213.1 GCA_029250385.1 Candidatus Poseidoniaceae archaeon
GGTCATGCGACGAACTTGGTCTGAAGAGGAATAAACGAGGAATTCATCAACCTCCGACGATTCCACTAATTTATGCGCATTAGTCACATCACACCGGATGGCAATGAAGCCTATGTTCACGAAGTACCACAATTTGGCTTAGGAGTATTCCTTATGTCAAAAGAGGGCGAATGTAAGAATTCAGTACTCAAAGCCCTTGACGCAGGTTATACTCACATCGACACAGCTAGGGCTTACAATAACGAACATGAGGTTGGACAAGCGATTAGAGAATCCAATGTTGAACGCAACTCACTATTCATCACGACAAAACTTCGTCGAGGCCATGCAACCGGTTACGACGATACAATCGAGCACTGCCAGAAGTCATTGGAATTACTTAACATGGATTACATCGATCTATACTTGGTTCATGCACCGCCAGAAAACCCAGAACATCGCAAGCCTGTATGGCAAGCAATGGAATACTGCCTTGAGCAAGGTTGGGTCAAAGCAATTGGCGTATCAAATTACGGCCCTGCCCACTTAGCGGCCATGAAAGGTTATGCAAAGTATATGCCTAGTGTAAATCAAGTAGAATTCAACCCTTGGTTGCAGCGTCCAGAACTAAAACAAGCTACTGAAGCAGCAGGTGCCAGAGTAATGGCCTATTCCCCGCTTGCCAGAGGTCACAAGGTTGACGACCCACAACTTGGCATGATTGCAGAGGAACTTGGATGTACTCCGGCCCAAGTTGCGATAAAATTCTGTTATGATGAAGGATGTATCACAATTCCAAAGTCAAGTAATCCAGAACGTATAGTGGAAAATATTCAATCGTTAAATGTTGATATTTCTAGTCAATATGAGGCAATAAAATCACTAGAATGCAATTATGTTTCTGGCTGGGACCCAACTACTGAACCTTGATTAAATCATCTTAATCACAGATGTAGGGCAAAGCCACAAAAGACAAGCGGGTTAGGAACAACCAATGTCTGATAATTTTTGGGACACTAAACTCTCTGAGGATGCATCAATCGGTAAGGGCGATAATAATCCAAAGAAACTAGGTGTGTCAAATCGTAAAGTGGCAATTAACGTCAAGTTAGAGGACTTCCCAGTAGGCTATTGGGATAGTGATAACGATGCCATATACATTGTTCAATGGTATAATGATAATCGAGTGGCAGTTGCGGAAAAGAGTTTAGATTTTTTCAAACAGAATACTGGAATTAAACTTGTGACCTCTAAAGCAGAGGCGCAGAAAATACTTGATTTGGCGATTCAAACCATGCAAGAAGAGGGCGTAACAGTCTGGAGTCCACCAAATTATGAGTATGAAGATGAATCGAACAATACTATTCAACTCAATAATATTGAAACGGTAGGTGGCCTAATAGGTGGTTGGTTTTTTGCGGGAATTTGGTTTACTATCTCCTTTTTGATTTTATTTCTTGTTGGAGGACCTGCAATAGCAGACCTGGGGACTGCTGATTGGAATGCCACTGATGGAGTAATTACTTCTAGTGAAGTACACACCTCCACTGACGGCGAAGGAGGTACAACATACTGTTTATGGGTCAATTATGAATATACTTACAATGGGAAAACTTACGATGGTGACGTAGTTAGTTTTAGCAAAGATAATTCATGTGATTCATGGTCAGGAAATGCGGATGATGATTACCCAGAAGGCAAGGAAATTACAGTATATGTCAACCCAGACAATCCGTATGAAGCCGTACTTGAGCCGGGACTTTCTGGCGTAGATTTCGGAGTATGCTGCGTTTTACCATTCCCTCTCATCGGGATTCTGCTGGTTATTTTGATGCTAAAAAATACCTTTGGAGTAGTATCTTCAAAGTTTAATAAAAACCGATGAAAAGATTCCTTATTTTACGCCCAATCCTGTAGATTATACTGTTAATTTAGCACACGGTCGGGAAAAAACCAAAGAACCACAAGACGAAGGATAACAACATGTCAACTAATTTTTGGGATGCTAAAGTCGGCGTTGAAAGTTCTCCTCCACCTGCTGAACAAGCCCAACTCTCAGTGGGACCAAACGCCAACAAACCCCACAATGATGCGGTATTATTTACCAATCCATTGGTAATTGAGGTTGATGGAGAAAAAATAGAATTGCCTTTAGAAAGATCTAATCATTTGTCCGAGCAAGCAATTAATTTAATTCTCAAAGCCAATGAATCTTGGAAGGTAGAACTGACTCCCGGGGAAAGATTTTTCCAGATGAACGTCCAGACTGCGGAGTTTGAACATTGGTTAGATGCCAACATAATCCACCAACAAAGAGGCGATATAGGGCAGGCCATGGATTACCTTGAGTCAATAATTCCCGAATCAATTCCTAGCGAAAATTCCACGCCAAACGAAAGTGTTTGGTCGCAAGCCACTCCAAATAACGAAATTTCTACATCGCAAAGAATCGTTCAAATGAGGGCAATAGATATTCAACAATTAGAACAATCAGGGCCTAAAGAAACTCACCACTTCCCCAACATAGCGGCTATTATTGTTGGCGGAGGGGCACTCTTGTTTGCTTTAATTTCACTAATTAATTGGGCAATTCTTCCATTACTAATTACTGGTTTCATCTCATTTATTGGATTGGCGATTGCTTTTTCAATGCATACAAAAATAGACCATTATC
>JAQXFJ010000173.1 GCA_029250385.1 Candidatus Poseidoniaceae archaeon
GTGGAATTCTATCAAAGATACTAGTAAACGGAGAGTTATAGATTTGGTTGGGGACTCCGACGATATTATCGGTTCAATGATTGATTTGGCGACTAATTGTAATAGTGAATTATGCATTATCCCGCTGCAAGATATTCTGCGCTTGGATTCTGCTGCGCGCATGAACATTCCTGGAGTTGAACAAGGTAATTGGCGATGGCGATTTTCATGGCCTGAACTAAATTAGGCGACATTGTCTAGAGAGAGGCATTATCATAACCCTCCTTTGATACCGTTTCTTCGAATGGGGCACATCGGTTACTTCACTGCAGAGATTGGTTTATGGTCTGAATTACACACATATTCGGGCGGACTTGGTGTTTTAGCAGGAGACCATGTCAAGTCTGCGGCTGATGCTGAGATTGATTTAATTGGCGTTACTTTACTCTATCGAGAAGGCTACGGAAGGCAACATATCGACCAAGATGGCAATCAATCTGAGTCGTTCGCAGCACTTGATCCCGCTGATCATTTAATCGATACTGGATTAGAATTGATGTTGCCCCTTGATGGAACAACAATATACTCTAGAATTTGGAAAGTCGAAGTTGTTGGAATCACCGGCCACGTCGTACCGGTGTATTTCCTTGACACTCATCACCCGAAAAATTCAGAATACCATCGTGTACTCGGAGCGAGGTTATATGGCGGCGATGATGAAGTTAGAATTAGACAAGAGTACTTACTTGGCGTAGGAGGATTAAGATTACTAAATCTGCTACGCATAGAACTAGATGGTCTACATCTAAATGAAGGGCATTGTACCTTTGCACTGCTTGAATTACTGAGTAAAGGCTGGACTAGAAAAGACCTCGAAAAGAAAATACTGTTCACCACACACACACCAGTTCCAGCAGGACACGATCGTTTCAACTGGGAATCGGTAAAAGCCGTACTTGGCGACATGTTGCCAGAAGATGCAAAGCAATTGGTAATTGACGCTGGAGACCCGGAAAATGGCGAGCGATGCTCGATGTCGCATCTCGCGGTAGGATTAGTTGACAAGGTGAATGCGGTGTCAAATCTCAATGCAATAGTTGCTTCGGGAATGTATGGCGAGACTCATATTCATCCAATTACCAACGGCGTTCATCATATCACCTGGACCTCCCCCACTATGGCAGAATTGTATAACAATCAACTGCCAAATTGGCAAAGGGATCCAACTCAACTAGCTTATTCAGGCAAACTCTCTGATGAAGACTTACTTGCGGCTAGAGAAAAAAATCGCAGCATCTTTCGTGAATTGGTCAAAGTATCGACAGGAGTTGAGTTGCACAAAGAAAAATTGACAGTTGGGTTTGCTCGAAGATTTGCCACCTACAAAAGAGCGAATCTAGTCTTCAGCGATATCGAGCGTTTGAGAGAGATTGCTGGTGGTGAAATACAATTCGTGTTCTCTGGAAAAGCACATCCAAAAGATGAAGGCGGTAAGCAGTTGATTAGAGATATTTATGGCAGCGCTAAACAAATAGAAGGTGAAATACCAGTTGCATTTTTGGAAAATTATGACATGGATACCGGTTTAGCTATTACCAGCGGGGTCGACATATGGCTCAATAATCCAATCAGGCCACTAGAGGCTTCAGGAACTTCGGGGATGAAAGCCGCAATGAATGGTGTGCCAAATTGCTCAATTCTTGATGGGTGGTGGCCTGAAGGATGTCAGCACGGCGTTAATGGATGGGCGATTGGTGAATCTGAAGATGACCGGGATGATGAACGTGATGCTAACAATATCTACGAGGTATTGGAACAAGAGGTGTTGCCAGCATGGCGGCAAGGTGGCACGGTATGGGCTAATATTATGCGCTCAAGCATTGCCACCTCGGCAAGGTTTACTGGGGCTCGAATGATTACAGATTATCTGCGATTCTACCAATCTTTCAAAGATTAATCACTTCTTTCTACTAACAAAAAATAGCATTATCAAGCCAATAAATACCGCTACAGCAAGGGCGGATCTAACAAATTCTCCAGCAGTGGATTTACTATCAACTGATTGCTCATCACACGATTGACAATCGGGTATCGGGCAGGGATCATTGATTGGAATCTGGATAGTCTTTCCGCAACAAATTGGGCAATCTTTCACCAATAAGTCGGTTTGGTTACTAGGCTGAGTTGTGTTGGTATTATCTTCAACCGCTGAATCATTATTGCTATTATTGGCTTGATTATCGGTGTTATTATCCTGATTATCTATTGGGTAGCTGCAACTTCCATCGTCATCGGTCGCGTCATTTTGATAGTTTAATGCACTATTATCTGTACAACCTAATATCTGTTGAGGCTCAATTGGTGGACTTGTCGTATTTGTTTCATTGCTGGGCCGTATTACGGTGAAAGTATGTTCAAGCGTTGATGTTGGACAGTCGTGCCAGTCACCTTCTGGGCCGCAATTAAGTATTGTAGCATTGAACAATAAAGTGATTAGTGTGCCGTTTGAAATCGTTTCATTAACTGTTAATTGCCAAGACATATTATAGGAGGTTTCAGGGAAAATCATGTAGAACCACTCATTATAATTGGGAAGGCCGGTGACTAAATTATTGTCAACAGATGAGATAACTCCTGGGTACTGCAGGTCTTTAGTACAGGTATTTGTCAAATCTAGGGTAATGAAATAAGTCGTATTCATGGTAAAATTATTGACAATTAAACAATGACTGTCTGGCTCTCTTTGTGGCATTGTAGGACTGGCATCTAATTCGATAATAGTGACTGAGTTACTAGGGATGTTAATGCCTGTAGAGGATAGGGTTGCTTCACCAAATCTGATGACGTCACCCGAATCAAAGTCTTGATGAGTGATTGATTGGCCTCGGTTGAGGATTATCGACATGTTTTGTTCGGCGTGAGACATATCGTAAATTAATAAATCCGGGCTAGCATATCGTGTGGAATAACTACCTTGCTTGAGGGCTATTGACTCAGCGCGTAGTTGCCCTATTTGTGAAATATTGTCGAATAATGATTGTTCAAATTGGCTCCAAGTGGCCATGTCACGGTACATATGCCGATTATCTGGGTCTGCTCCACCATATTCACCATATTCATCACCGTAATACAGTAAGGGAGCACCTGGAGTAGTAAGAAGCCAGCCGTATGCTTGTAATACTGCTTGATAGGCAGCCTCATCACCAGGCTGGCCCGGTAACCCATCTTCTTGCCATTGATTGTTAGCGTCTCCAGTTCCCCCATCTGCTCTACTGACGATTCTTGACACGTCGTGGCTACCCACATATGGGACCATTGTTGCCCCTTCAACGTACTGATCTTGACTTCTGTTGGTCCAATAATCTAAATGCTGATAATCTTCAATCCCTTGAGTAAAGACATTGTCAACAACTGCGTGATAAAGGACAAAATCTGCTTGACCATCTAGTGAGTCTTCACCGATATACTGGTTGATAGTGTCGTATTGGAATTGGTTATTCGCAAGGCTATGCCCAGACCAGCCCATTGCAGTCTCGCCTTTTAGATAGTAATCTGTTCCTACTGTCTCAAAGCGCTCGTTAATTCTCGTCGCTAAATTGGTAATTGCTAAGTCTTCTACGTGTTTTACCGCATCGATTCTAGCTCCATCAAAGTCAAATTCTTCTAGCCACCATAACGCATCTTCAATAAATTGTTCAGAGGCATTACGAACTTTCCAGTTGACATCCGGCATGTATGTAGTGAATTGGCAATCAAGACGATGTTCGGTCCAATCGCAATTTGCTGAGCCACATAAACATCCTTGGTTGAACCATTCCGGATTATCTTGATAGTAGGTATGGTCTTGATGAACGTGATTAACAACATAATCCATCATCACACGAATACCTGATTGATGGGCTGCATCAACCATCGTTTTGAGTTGGTCTGCAGTACCAAGCCTAGGGTCAACTTGTCGTGGCTCAACAGGCCAATAGCCGTGATATGCGGCAACATCATGTTGTCCATCACCAGCAATCCCTGTGCCTTGAGCATTGGTATTAAATGGGGTCAGCCATAGAACGTTTACTCCAAGTTCAGCAAAATAGCCAGATTGAATTTTACTAGTGACCCCTTCAATGTCCCCACCCATCCAGTCCGCACCGGCAGCTGCACCAGTAGATAATGGGTCATTGCTCGTGTTGCCGTTGATATAACGGTCGGTCATTATCATGTAAATCAAAGACTCTTCCCAAGAAAAATCACTTTGAGGACCGGTCCAAAACGGTACTAAATGATCATACGCCACATTACCATTGGTATCGGTGAGTTCCAAATCAAGAGTGTGTTTTCCGTCACTTAAACCAGCTAAATCCAACGTCCATGCCATGGCAGTTTCATCCCAAACAGCCGCTTCTAAGCCAGCTGGAATACCGTCTGGTCCTGCACCGCTAGTACCGGGCAGAAAACTAACTATTAGTTGCTGATTGATTATATCGCTAGCAAAATTGGGACGAGTTGAATCCTTAACTCTAACAATCGAATTTTCAATATTGTCACAATAGCCGCGATACGGGTTTGATGGGTCAAACATATACTCTCCATCAACGATTAATTTGTAGCAATATAGTCCTTCATCAATTGAAATAGTAGTAGACCAAATACCGTTTTGTTCAGATAATGATGAGGTTTCACTCCAATTCCATTCGCCAATTAATTCAACTGTTGACGCGGTGCCAGACCAGGTAAATACGGTTTGACCGTCTTGATAATAAATCTCTGGGTTATCTGCTGTTACCGGTAACATTGGCAACAATAATACCATCAAGAATAAGATTGCAACGGCTACT
>JAQXFJ010000245.1 GCA_029250385.1 Candidatus Poseidoniaceae archaeon
TCTTGCCTTCGGCCATGCTTATTCCAACGAGGGTGCCCATTTGAATACACTTGTTTAATCAACAATATATTAACAATTATTAAATTAATTCAATAATACGTTTTGTCGCTGCAACGATAAGGACTACTGCTAACAATTTCCTGACAATCGAGTTCGATGCATGCTTTGCACCATATTGCGACCCAACATACCCGCCTAAAGCAATGGTAATCAAAAATAGACCAAGCAATGAAAAATCTAGATCGAGGTTACCAGATATTGCAGTACCAGTGAGTCCAGAAATAGAATTAACCACGATGAATAATGCAGCAGTTGCGGCAGCAGTTTTGACATTCGCCCACCCCTTTAGCAACAAGATAGGTGATAAAAAAATCCCCCCACCAACTCCAATTAATCCACTAAAAAAACCAATACCACCACCCCAAAAATAAGGTTCAAAGGTGTTTGGTAATGCATTATCACTGATCTTATGAGAACTAAAGTTCATAATTTTATAAGATGCCCAAACCAGAGTTATTGAAAGTAATAAATCATACATATTACCATCGATAGCCAGCATTCCACCAATCAAAGCCATTGGAATACTTGCTAATATGAACGGGATAGTCAACTTTATTTTATGGTGGCCGCTTCTATTATAGTGGAAAAAGGCGATTGAAGCAACTACGACATTCATCACCCAAACATGCTGCTTTAACCAAATCGAACTCATCGCCCCGTAGCTGGATAATGATAGTAATGCTAGATATCCAGAAGCACCACCATGGCCAACACTTGAGTACAACGCAGAGACAAGTAACAACCCCCCCAACAAAAAATATAACTCGTACTGCAATTTTACCCCCAAATCATTCCATAATATCAAAGTAAATTTTGTTTTGGGGTAACTATGGCCAAACCATATCCATACTTTGTCTCTCTAGATGAAGCAAGGAAGATTTGCCAAAACAATAAAATTTCTTTGTCCACAGAAGAAGTTTCTATTGACGATTCTCTTAACAGAATAATCGCTAGCAATGTAGTGGCAAAAGTCAACGATCCACCATTTGATAATTCAGCTATGGACGGCTTTGCGGTTATTTTTTCAGAAACGACATCCAAATCAGTAGAACTATCGATAATTGGCGTTTCAAATGCTGGAAGTAAAGATTTACCAAAATTATCATCTGGCCAAGCCATGAAAATAATGACTGGAGCACCAATACCAGAAGGTGCAGATTCAATAATTCCTATTGAGAAGTGTGTAATAAATGGCGAAAAAGTCACTCTAAATGAACAATCAAAACCACATTTTATCAGAAAACAAGGAGAAAATTTCACCAAAAACTCGGTATTATTTGAACCTGGAGAAATTCTAACCCCAGAGAAAATATCACTTTGTGCGGCAGCAGGGGTAAATAAATTAACAGTTTATCAAAAATTAAAAGTCGCCATAATACCTACTGGAGATGAATTAAAACCGCTTAACGAAGAGTTAAGTTATGGTGATATTTATGAATCCAACTCCTATGGGTTAAGTGCGCTAATAACTTCTCTAGGTCATGAAGCAACACGTTTTCCGACTGTGGTTGACAATTTAGAAACCCTAAGAGAAACCCTAAACCTCGCTGCTAAGGATCACGATTTGATAATAACTTCAGGAGGTGTATCTATGGGAGATCGAGATTTTGTTAGAATAATTATGCAAAATGAGGGGGAGATTAATTTTTGGCGAGTAAAAATGCGCCCAGGCTCACCACCAATATTTGGCAGGTGGGCAAGTACTCCAATATTTGGATTACCAGGCAATCCTGTTAGTAGCCACGTAGTGTTTCGTGTAATAGTAATGGATTGGTTAATGTCCTCGACAAATTCAAAAAACCCAAGAAACCAAATAATTACAGCAACCCTAGACAACGACATCAAAGTCGTTGAAGGGTTTACCACTTTTAGAAGAGTAGAACTATTTCACAATCAAGGTAAGACAATCGCTCGCCTAAAAGGCCATCAAGGTTCAGGTAACATTGCTGGAATTGCTATGAGTGATGGGTTGACAATACTTGGTCCAGAAGCCAACGGTAAACAAGGCGATAACTGTCAAATAATGTTATTCTAGGGGCGTATATTTATGGAAAAAGAAATCACTAATCCAATAATTTTATTGGATTTCTTAAAGCTCCAATTCCCCCAAACAACCAACAACAAATTAAGGAAAATGCTATCTGAAGGCCGGGTAAAAATCAACGGATCTGTAGTATTCCAAGCAAAATTACCACTTTCATTAAATGATAAATTCCAATTATTGGACAGGAATAGTAAAAAGCCACAAACCGAAAAACCGCTAAAAGAATTAAGAAAGTCCTCTATTGAAATAATTTACGAGGACGACGATATTCTAGTTGTTGAAAAGCCAGCAAAATTACTTTCTGTAGCCACAGATAAACTTGAGATAAAAACTCTACACGGAAAATGTGTCGACTATCTCCAACAACAAGATAACAAATCTTGGTGCTACATTGTCCATCGGCTGGATAAAGAAACCTCAGGGATTATGTTGTTATCAAAAAACAAACAATCCAAAGAATATCTTCAGGAACAATTTGCCCAACGCCAGGTTTACCGGATTTATCATGCCATGGTAGAAGGCCAGCCACTTGAAAAATCTGGCACAGTAGAACATTACCTCATGGAAGACAAACACCTCAATATTAGGCTGGTTAACTCTAAACACAAAGACGCAAAACTTGCCATAACACATTGGGAAGTAGTCCAACAAAACGATGAAGCATCGCTAATTAGAGTAATGATTGAAACCGGTCGAAGACATCAAATTAGAATGGCTATGAAAGAACTTGGCTGCCCAATAGTTGGTGATAAATTACACGAGGCCGAATCCAATCCATTTGGTCGTATATGTTTACATGCAACATCGCTAGAATTCCTTCACCCAGCAACAGATGAGCCGGTTAGATTTGAATCACAACCACCATTTGCCAAAATATGAGGATAACCATCAATTCAAATAGAGGACTTCTTGAACTCTTGACATCCAATCGCGGTTATGGTGTTATTATGAGTGATAATCAAGATTGGATTACCGTTCGAGGAGCAAGAACTCACAATTTAAAAAATGTTGACGTTAAGTTGCCAAGAGGTAAGTTTGTTGTAGTTTCTGGAGTATCTGGTTCGGGTAAGTCTAGCCTTGCCTTCGATACATTATATGCAGAGGGTCAAAGGAGATATGTGGAGAGTCTGTCCTCATACGCAAGACAATTTATCGGTCAGATGAAAAAAGCCGATTGCGACGGTATAGAAGGGTTGTCACCGGCAATATCTATCGATCAAAAACAAGGTAGTCACAATCCTAGGTCAACAGTTGCCACAGTAACCGAAATCCAAGATTATCTAAGGCTGCTTTGGGCAAGAATCGGCAAACCACACTGCCCAACATGTGGCAGAGAAGTAGCTAGAAGAACTGTTCAAGAAATAGTCGACGACATATTTTGGAACCTCGAAGAACACACAATTTCCGTTTGGTCACCAGTAATTCGGGCTAGGAAGGGTACACATCAAGATTTATTCAGACAATTAGTCGAACAAGGTTTCCTCAATGGTAGGGTCAATGGCCATGATGCAGAATTCGAATCCCCGCCAGTATTAGACAAAAATTTTCGCCACGATATCGACGTTAGAATTGACCGCTTTGTTTGCCGAAGAAAGTCCCATCAACGATTAACTGAAGCTGTAGAATCAGCCATCCGTTTAGGTGGGGGAACCATTGCTATTGAAAGTTTGAAGGGCCCTTCAGAAAATCTAGAATTACCCAAAGGCAGCAGGTCTAGGATTAATCAAGTTGGAGAAACAATTGCTTGGTCCGAGGATTTCGCTTGTCCAGATCACGGAGCCTTCATGCCAGAATTATCTCCCAGGGTATTTTCATTCAATTCTCCACTAGGGGCGTGCAGTAGTTGTCAAGGTCTAGGTGTTCAAAGACAATTTAATACCGAACTGATAATAGATTATGAGATGTCGATAAGTAATGGTTGTGTTAGACCTTGGAAACGTTCTATGTCACCATCCTGGTACCGCCGCTTACTCGAGCAAGTAGCCGATTATTACAACATTCCATCCCATGTCCCATTCAAATTATTATCAGATGATGAGCAAGATATTTTATTACATGGATCGGGCTCAACTGTAATTAATTTCCACTTTGAGTCAGATAATGGCTCAGTATACAAGATGAACCGACCATGGGAAGGAATAATTCCTCGATTGGAGAAAACCTACACCGAAACTTCTTCCGACAGAACTAGAAACCGTTTGATTAGTTGTATGACCGATCTTCCTTGCTCTGAATGTAATGGTGAGAAACTCAACGCGGCGGCACGCTATGTTACTGTGGGAGGCATACGCCTCCCAGAAGTTTCCTCTTGTTCTATTCATGAAAGTTTAGAATTAGTAAGAGCTTGGCGACCTGAGCATGAAAGCGGCCCTCCAGAGTCATATGCAGACCAATTAGAAATATTGGACGAGAAGAGTTTATTTATTGGTAATGAGATAATGAAAGAAGTTGAAAATAGACTCGATTTCCTCAATAG
>JAQXFJ010000258.1 GCA_029250385.1 Candidatus Poseidoniaceae archaeon
CGTCATCATCATCTTCACTAGCATCAGCACAACCGTCTAAATCGTGGTCAATACCTTTTTGCGAAGTCCAGGATTTCTGACCTGTTGGACAATTATCATCATCATCGAGGATTGAATCATTATCATCATCCTCATCACACGCATCACCAAAATAGTCACCATCATAATTGGCTTGACCAGGATTAGCAATAGCTATGCAATTGTCATCTTCATCAAGAACGCCATCGGCATCAAAGTCATAAAATGGATCGATTCTTACCACCTGATCTTTACCGTTGTCAACGTAATAGAGATGACCGTCAGGTCCAACTTCAAGACCCATAATGAATTGTGCACTGGTTTGGATGGTGTCAGCAACAACAGCACTCTTGCCGTCATCTGCTAAGTCGTAAGCGACTATTTGCCCGTTGCCATTTTCTGACACAAACAGGGTATCACCTTCTAGGGCAATACCAGATGGACGACCAAGACCAGTGTCCAAGATACCCCATTCCATACCTCTTTTTTCCTTGTATTCTGCGAGTGGTTCCATCTGCGTTGCGGAGTTGAGTATGTCGGTAGTTGAAACAGATTGATCATCAGTATTAACCCACAAGACACGGTTCTTTCCTGTGTCTGCTATGTAGAGTATTCCAGATTCTTTATCTAAAACCATATGGCCAGGTATACCTCCATCTCTAGTTAGTTCAATATCGACATATCGATGAACAATACCATCTGAGTGGTCATCTTCACCGGTGTCATGGTCTTCTTGGAAATCATAGTAAACTAACTCACCGTAATAGCCATCGAAGTACCAATACGCATTACCATTGTCGTGAGCAATACCCATTCCGTCTGGTGATTGATGATTCATGTCTATGTGGCTGCCTAATAATCCATTGCCATTATTTTGATTCTCTACGGCAAAATGCGAAAGCGAAGATGGCCACAAGGTTGGTCCCATGAACTGATTTGGTGATCCTTGACCACAGTAGGTGTTTTGGGTTTCTTGAGCCGAGCCCCACTGCCAGTCAAACTCCTCATCATACGCACCAAAGGCAATTGCGCTGACTTCCTCTAGGAAGTGATTGCTGTTAGAATCTTCACGGTTTTGAGAATACTGAGTGTCAAGTCCGGTATCATGGATGATGGAAATACTATCATCACCACGGTTAGCAATCCAAAGTTCATCTGTTCGCCCTGGGTGGAATTCAAGGTCACGTGGGTCAAATAAACCGTCAGATGAATCAGCGATTACGACCTCATCAAAACCAGTCCCGAATTGGGCTACAGTATCGCCATCTTCAGATGCTTGGACACTGGAAACAAGAGAAAATAAGAAAATGCTTACGATAAATACACTCAGACGCTTTTGTCCCATATACCAAAACAAATTCAATCTGTTCTTGATACCTTGCATCTTTCGATTATATTTTACATTGATAGTTGATTTAATTTACCTATTGTGGAAGTAAATATACCTTGATTTAGTACCAATGACTATATGATTTAGGTGTTAACCATTACCATGAACAATAAAATTGCTATGCTACTTTGCTTGCTAATGATAAGTGCTCCAATTGCTGGGTGTGTTGATTCAAATGATGATTCACCAACAGAAAATGAAGTACAACTAGATGAATGGAATGTACATTTTGCGGCTACTGCTGCTGATTTACCAACTTGTGACGAAACTACCAATGGCCGATTATACTATGTCGAGTCTGGAGCACAATTCCAAGTCTGCAAAACCACTGGTTGGGAAGTAATTACCATTCAAGGACCAGTCGGTGCCAATGGTGCTGACGGCACTGATGGTCAAGATGGTGCTC
>JAQXFJ010000265.1 GCA_029250385.1 Candidatus Poseidoniaceae archaeon
AATCAAAGAAGTACCAACCCTTTAATG
Organism: Candidatus Poseidoniaceae archaeon; assembly: GCA_029250385.1. Classification (GTDB taxonomy): domain Archaea; phylum Thermoplasmatota; class Poseidoniia; order Poseidoniales; family Poseidoniaceae; genus MGIIa-L1. Next base: position 28 of record JAQXFJ010000265.1, read on the forward strand.
CCTTCTTTTTGTCATCACTCATTGAGTTAAGAATCTCTTTCGCACTACCATTCTCGATTGCTACCGCTTCGCCAGCCATATTGTTGATTAAATATGTTTAGTTTATGAACTAGACACCTACAAATCACAGTAAGTGTTGTATTTCTTACCTGTTGGTTTTATTTCAGTGGTCACGGATAATGATGTATCGGCCAAGAGCTTCTTGCCACATTATCTTCTGACCGGCTTCAATAGTCATTCCAACAGCAGAACTAGGCATTGGGAGAATCATCATAGAATAGTCCCGGTCATTCATTGCATGAACTTCATTCCCATCCATGTGTGTTACAGTTGCAGTCCCTTTTTCGATCATGGGGACATTTATTGAATCAGTTACTGAACCTACGTGAGATATTTTCTTGCCTGTGAAGATGCTCTCAAGAGAAATACGAGCTTTGGCTGAGCCGTGCTTACCTGGCTTAGATGTAGAAATACTCAAAATTTTGTATGCCTCATCGTCAACAACACAAAATCTTCCTACTTTTAGTGTTCTAATTTCTACTCTATCAGTTCCTACCATGGGTCTGCCTCATATTGCTGGCTGTGTGTTGGCTTATGACCATTGCCGCTGATATTAGTTGATTTTCACAAATCTCGGACATCGAACCTTTGACCCGAAACGGACATATCGTGTTGAGTAATTAGTTCAAACATGGCACTTGCAACATCGTCAGGATTAGTTAAATCACCATTTTCATGAAAACCAATGAATCGATCAACCATGGGGAATTTTTGCTGTGATACCGATCTTATGGCTGCTTGCATGCCTGTATCAACGATGCCAGGAGCAAAAGATATCGCAGTAATATTATCTCCCATTCCTTCCTGTGCCAAACATTTAGTCCACATTTCGAGAGCTGCCTTCGAAGTGCAATAGGCTGACCATGAAGGTAGAGATTTTATCGCTGCACCGCTTGAAATCGTAGTAACCCTACAGCCATTTTCGGCAGCTAGTGACTGATAAATTATTCCAGTTAATCGTTGCACAGAAGACAAGTTAACTTGTAACGCAGCATCCCATTCATCAGCATTTACCGCAAACATATTATCCACAGGCCCAATTATGCCTGCATTGTGTACTAAACCTGATATCGAAGGGTAAGTATCTACAATCAAATGACCAATATCATTGACCTCTGCTGTTGCTGACAGGTCACACTCCAAAACTGAGCATTTTGGATTGAACGATTTTAGAATTTTATTTAGTGAAGTTAATTCCTTTGATGCTCTAGCAAGCCCTACAATGACGTAGCCCTTTTTTGCCAGTAAGATTGCTATTGACCGACCAAGACCCTTAGATGCACCCGTAATGAGAAAGGTTTCTTGATTGGACATTGATTCACTACTCTGCATACATTTCCAATAGTTCTAGTGGAATAATCCTCAGTGATTCTTCATGAGTTGCCTCTAAGTTTACTGGACATGCAACACCATGATTGGCTGCATCAAGCC
>JAQXFJ010000267.1 GCA_029250385.1 Candidatus Poseidoniaceae archaeon
CCTTGCCCAACCTGAAGGTTTAGGAATGATACCATTATCTGAGTTGCCACCAATACCACTCGATAATACGATAGTTCAACAGCAGGATAACATTACTGGGGGTGAGAATAATGAGTAATCAAAAAGTTTCGCTTCTCTCAATTTTTATCATAACGTTCGCATCTTTTGCTACAGTAATAATTACTCCAAATGTGCAAGGTGAAGAAACAGAACAAGACCCGTTAGCAGACGCTGGTATTAGTTTAGTCGCCTTGAGAAATGACACATTAGACACCAATCAAGATGGTGATACAGATGCCATTCGAGTAGTCATAGTAGTCAGTACAGACAAAGAAAGTATGAATCTAGAACTTCGGTTAATCGGTGAGCACAAAGACAAACAAGTGATGGAAGTATTACAATTTTCATTTAGCGGCCAATCCAATGCGAGTTTAGTTTATGATGCATGGGCTACAGGAGAGCATGAACTTAAATTACAAATTGTCGACCAAGATGGCAACATAATCACTACGCTTGATCTACCTACCTATGTGTTGAAACCAGCCTTACAAACTCCAAGAATTATACTAGCTCTAAATGCTCCTCAAAATATTGAAACCGGTGACGAATGCACCATATCTAGGGTGTTTGCCGATGAAACCGGTCCACGTTATGGTGCAAGCGGAGTAAGAACTTTCTCAGGTGCACCCTTTACCGTTCTTGATGCCCAAGACGCCTTAGATTGTTCTCATTGGCCAGCTGGCGATTATATTTTGAAAGAAGCGTATAGGAATGATTTAGGCCAGACCACTGAAGATTGGCTTAATTTGACAATTCATAACCGGCCAGCACCTGAATTTACCCTCGCAACATCCGGCAATGGCAATACTACAGAGACTGGATGTGCAATAACAATGCTCCAATCTGATGAAACAATTGATTTCTCAGGTTTTCAAAAGATTTGGCGTATTCAAGGTGCTGAATTGGTAAGTGATATTGGACACCATTTTGATTGCTCATCTTTACCAGCAGGAGTACATCTGATTTCTCTAGAGGTAATCAACAATGAATTAATTAGTGCAATTGAAGCAGTAAATCTGGTAAGATTGCCAGGTGGTGAACTTACCGATGAGGAGAAATCCTCCGCTCCTTCACGTTCCTACGGAGAAGATACTGCCACAGAATCTGTCGGATGGATTTCAATTGGCGTGTTAGGTTTAGTAATTACTCTGCTTTCATATCTGATATTAGTTAGAGTGAAAGATGATGATGAACAGTTACCTATGCGTGATCTAGGGCCAGTTCCAATGATTTTGTCAGACGGTTCTCCAGACTCTGAAGGATTGCCTACAACCACAGATGATGAAGGTGTTTTGTGGCGCCAACATCCAGATGGTAATCATGATTGGTGGGACACAGAATTACGTATTTGGGTTAGGTGGTGAGCCTCTTGCAGATTCTAGGGTTTAGTTTGGTAGAGTCTATTTTGATTATAGCAACATTGATTTTAACATCAATTTCTATGAGATTACTCTACGTTTGGTACACTAGAATTAGGCCTCGTAAACCAAGTACAAATTCCGATTGGAATACTGATTGTGAATTTCAATCCTCTGCTATAATCGAAGA
>JAQXFJ010000179.1 GCA_029250385.1 Candidatus Poseidoniaceae archaeon
ATGGAAGGTCCTGGACTAAATCCAGATGATTGGATTGTGCTATTAGCATGTAGAGATGAGCGCCCTAAAATACCAAAACTGGAAGATTTCATTCCATTTTATCAAGAATTTGAAAAAGCACTTATTGCTTTACAACAAGGTGAGATTTTGAATTGCTTGACAATTAATGGAAGAGCTGTTTGTGGAGTTCTCAATGACCTTCAAGGGCGTAAATTTGCAAATGATGCATTCTTAGCAGGGGCAAGATCTGCAGGAATGACTGGCTCCGGCCCTGCGATAGTAATAATCATCCCAAGTTTAGTTAGATCATCAGCAGACAGAATCATTTCCAACTTTTCTAAATTCCTCAAGGATGATTTAATTGTCGAAACTAGATTTTTATCGCAAGATAATGACGAAACTGACTCCGAGTGAAATAACGCACATTCTTGAAGTGATGGCCCTAGGCGAGATTGATACAGATGCAAATGAGCCTCGGTGAAGCGTTGAGACTTTCCTTATTTGGAACCAGTCATGGTCCTCGGGTTGGAGCAATTCTTGAAGGCGTACCTGCTGGAATAAGTATCGATTACAATAATCTCGAATTACTAATGAACGAGCGAAGACCAGGCGGAAGATATGCCAGCAAGAGAAGAGAACCTGATCATGTTGAATTTTTATCGGGAATTGATAATGGTATTACTACTGGGGAAAACATTGAAATTTCAATAAAAAATAAAGATGTTAGGACCAAAGATTATTCTTTTTTACCAGACCATCCACGACCTGGACACCAAGATATGGTGATGATGAAAAAGACTGGTGGAGAGGCAGATCTCAGAGGGGGTGGAATGTCTAGTGCGAGACTAACTGCGCCAATAGTCGCTGCCTCAGCAATAATCACTCCACTAATTCAGCAACTTGGGATAAGCGTCAACGCTCATGTTTGTGCGATTGGAATAGTGGATTCTAAACCGATTGCTGAATGTGAACCTAAATGGGCCACTAATGAATGTAAAGATATCAGGTGTCAAGACAAAAAAGCCGCATTAGAAATGATAAAAATCGTTGAGCAGCATCGAATGAATCTAGATTCAATTGGCAGTAAAGTAGAGTTAAAGATTTCTGGAATGCCAATGGGGATTGGAGAACCTTGGTTTGACGGACTTGAACCATACTTAGCAAGAGCAATGATGTCTATACCTGCTGCTCGAGGAGTAGAATTCGGCCGTGGTTTTTCTGTAGTACAAATGAAAGGTAGCGACCATAATGACTCTTGGGGTGGCAATAAAAGCAATCCACAGTTAATTGGTAACAAGCCTGATGGGGCTTTAGCAGGACTGTCAACTGGCTCTGATTTGTATCTTAAAGTGGCATTTAAACCACCATCTAGCATAGCAAAGGAGCAACTTACTTTGAATATTAAAACAAATAAAATGGAACCACTACAAGTCAAAGGCAGGCATGACCCAGTATTAGCGCCTAGAGCTGTTGCTGTTGTCGAAGCTATGGCTAAATTAGTTATTTGTGATTTAGCTCTAAGAGGTGAGTTCATTGATAGATGATGTAACTGTTCACAAGTTTGGTGGTTCATGCCTAAGAGATTCTTCAGATCTAAATCTTATTTCATCAATAATTGAAGCGCAGAAAGGTAATTCTGTTATTGTGGTTTCTGCCTTGTGGGGTGCAACTGACCGTTTAATTAGAGCTGCAAATGAACCGCGTTATGCTACTAAATTAATTTCTGATTTAAAAAAGCAACATATTCGCTTCTCAAACGACATTGAGGACTCTATATTCTCAACCAAATTCTTGAATGTGTTACAAGGTATCGACAAATCTCTATTGAAATTATCCAAGACCCCAGATAGTATAGTTGATATTAACACATTACTAGCCGCAGGAGAACGACTCTCAGCATTAGTAGTGGCTAATGAACTACGTAAAAAGGGCCTTGAGGCACACCCAGTAGGGTCCGAAGATATTGGAATATGTCTTAATGGCATAAACTCGGCAAGTAATGTTGATATCGAGAAATCTGTAAAAACCTTGGATTATTCTGCCTTTACGGGCATCCCTGTGGTAACAGGTTGGTTTGGTGAAGGAATAGATGGTAGACTAGCATTACTTAGTAGAGGTGGAAGCGACCATTCTGCTGCTGCAATTGCTAGAATATTGGATGCAAAGAAATTAATTCTCTGGAAAGATGTTGATGGTATACTTTCAATCAACCCAAGATGGGGAGTTGCTACTAATTCCATACCATATCTTGGATATGATGAAGCAAGAGAATTATCTAG
>JAQXFJ010000019.1 GCA_029250385.1 Candidatus Poseidoniaceae archaeon
ATACTAGATACAGCAGGACACACTCGCTCTTTGACTGTTACCGTCAAAATCCACCCCAATGTGGCGAATTGTCTGTAGAAAAAAATTATCCGAAACGCTAGACGGCGTCAAAAGTCATCGAGTAAATCCTCAAATTCGTCTGATTCAATAACAACGTCGTCTAGACCATCAAATAAATCGTCAAATTCATCCACTTCTTGGTCATCATCATCCAGTTCGATTGGTGTTGCTTCATCGACTTGTTTAACTTTCTTGTTCTTTACTGAGCGTCTAACTACACCCAATAGTAGCAATAGGAGTATTAGCCCTCCGGCAATTGCTCCGTATAGGATAATATCATCTTGCCCTACTTCACTGATTCCACTAGTTAGAGAGCCTGAAGACTCGCTAGACTCTACCGTGACCGGGATGTTTGTTTCACTAAATTCTGCGCTTGGGTCATTGGTACTACTTGCCTTAAATTGTAGGTCGAAAGTTAAATCTCCATCGGCATCACTTGGTGCTAGAATCCTGAATTGCTTATTAGACGAGGTAGCCCCTGCAGCGAGTTGCTCAGCAACGGATTCAGAACCAAAAAATGAAAAACCTTGAGTCTTCAAATTGTTTAGATTTGCTATATCTACACGTACATTATCTGCATCGTTGCCATTATTGGTAAATTGAACGTCGATGAAAAATTCACTACCTGCTTCGACGGCATCCGTTGACACTATTGTCACCAATTCCACGGCACCATAGGAGGCTATTTCCAAAGTATCAGTATAGGAATCGTTTGTTTGCGGCATTGGTTCACCCATAGGTATTGAATTCCATTCTGTGACTGTCGCCATAATTTCGAATTCATAACTGTTACTTGATGCTTGTTTAGAGTCACCTGTAAATGTCACTGTGAATTCTTCACTACCACCGGCATCAATGCTATATTCGCCTGTAGCCCCTTGCATTTCTGCTTTAGAGCCTCCTGTCCATTCATTGGTAATCTCCACTTTTGTTGCACCAACTGTAGCGGTATTTTCAATCGTGCAAAGGATGTCAATCGGCTCATAACCAGACGGGCTAACATCTAGTTCGGGTAAATCTTCACAGGTCAATTGGACTCCAAAGATTGGGTTTTGTGCGTTAGAGATTGGAATTAATGGCATCATTAATGATACTACAATAAGTACAGCAAGACCCCGACTTCGCATGTTCAACCATTCTAGGCTAAGTCGTTCCATTCATCAATGTGATGGATAAATGTATGAACATATTGTTATTCTTGGCCGTATAATTTCTCCGGCAAATCTACATGGCTACGCCACAAAAACTCTTCATCAATACCTGCTTCCAGTAATTGATTTGTCCGTTTAGGGACTGTCTTTGGACCAAGTACAGCCCCTGGCCTTTTTAGATCGTCCATATAATCAGTTTCTAACAAAAAGCCATGGCTAGAGGAGGTTGCTGTCTGCAGCAAAGTCTCCATTGCACCTTTACCGATTAAAACACTTGGAGTTAATCCCTGAGTCACTTTTTCGTCCACATTTGGAGGTGAATAATGCCTAACTAATCGTTCTGTGGAAAGACCTGATTTGCTGGCCATTTGAGCCATGTCCCGATAGGTAGATTCTAACTCACCTTCTACGTGTAATTGCAAGGCAAAGCCATCTTGTGCAGCCATGTGCATGGTCTCCAACAATAATTCGTTGGACAATTGCCATATCTCGTCTGAAACGTCCCAATGTGGGCGCCCTACTTCTCCAATAGCATGTGCTTGTCCCTCGTGGAAAAATTTCACTGCCTCCTCTATACTATCACGATAATTTTCCATAGCCTTTTCCTTGCCTAACTGTGAATCCTTCTCAACCCAATTGATGAATTGATGAGCAAATGCCGCTGGATGTGGACCCAGTACTACTCTTACTCCCAAACCCAATTCAGTTCTTACTTCTCTAGCCATGTTGATAGTATTTTGATAAGATTCACGATGACCTTGTTTGGTTGTTGGTGGAGATTTGAAATCAGGACAATGCACCAACACTATGTTGGTTCCTCCGGCATTTTTGAAGTCTCTAGCAGCCTCTAAAAAACGTCCTGTTCTATTGAGATGGAAATGGTTGTCAAGTATTGGACCTTTCCAAGCACTATTTGATGACGTCATTGAATCACTCAAAGGAATAGGTTATGTTCTTCTAGTTGACCTTTCCAATAGACTGCCGACATTGCAACCATATTTGGGTGTCTAGCATCACTTGCGACACATTTTCCATTTGGCCATACATATAACTTCAGACTATGACGTGAATCTTCGATTATTGCACAGCCTAATCTTTCATCGTAGAGAGCTTGTCCTGCAGTGAATTCTTGATTCATTTTTTCAACGTTTACTGAATTGTCAAAGTTGAATGATGCGATAACCGGACCAAGTTCAGTTTGTAATCCTGAATCGTCTAATCCTAGACGCAGTAAGAGTTCCTTAGCAGCAGCCCGTGCAGCCTCAACACGATGAGTGCCGTGAACTACGATTCTGCCTTCTTCATCAATAATTATGGTGGCACGTGGCTTTTCCAAGGATTTTATCACTATACCACCGTTCTTTTGACCCGCTAGTTGCGAC
>JAQXFJ010000274.1 GCA_029250385.1 Candidatus Poseidoniaceae archaeon
GCTTAATCATATCAAGGAGGGTCGCTGGAGAATCTGCGGACTTAGTTGTTGGTTGTTTTACCACTTGGATTTTTGGAGCTTTGACTTCTTCATCTAAAGTGATAAATTCGGCATCTAGAACTTCTGCATCTAGAATATCGTCATCACTGACTGTCAGAACTACTGGAGTTGCTATTGCTTCTTTTGGCGGCTCAACTTCGGGAGTGATAGTGTCATCATCTTCTAGTGACAGACTGGGTTGTAAGGCATCTAATTCCTCTGACGCCGATGCTTTGGCTGTTGTTTCGCCTGCCAATTCTTCTATTCCCAATTCTTTTTTAGATAATCCGGATTCAATCAAACGGTCAACTAAGTCAGATTTATTGCCTGATGTGGGAAGGTCGTTTATGATACACAAGGCTTTGAGTTTAGCCGCAGTAAGTCTAGATTTCAACTCGTCGGACAACCTCTTCACCAGTCCTGCGCTATCGTTTCACCCTTTCAATCATCTTGTTTATTGTTTCAAAAACAATCGATTACTTGAGGTAGTTAGTATCTATGACTCGTATGGGATGTATTGACCAGATTGGTCTTTGATGTAGATTGTTTGTTCGTATGAACCATCATCCATTTTACGATAGTAATAACCATTCCCAGCATCTTCAAAAATCGAGGATTCTTGAATCTCTGCTGAGTTTTGCTGCGGTAAGTCTTGTGGACTGCTTGCTGGAGGAGGCCCTGAACGTTGTGATTCTGCCGGAGTTGATGCAACGTTGGCTGGTCCTGAACTTGGCGTTACTGATTTTGGCGCACCGGGCGGCCCGCTAACCGATTGTGGAGGACCTCCTGGACCGGCAACTGGTTTTGGAGGACCAGATGGGCCTTGTGAGATTTTTTGTTTTCTAGCATCTTCCAATACTATTTGCTCTTCCGTAACTTTGTCATCTTCAAGCAGTGCTTTGACTTTCTTACCAACTTTTTGGGCACCAATAAAAGCAAATGATGAAAGTCCCAAAAAGAACAAACCCGGGACTCCTGCAATCACTTGGTTAGGCCATAATTTACCAGTCACTTTCAGATTTGTATTGCTAGGATCTACCACTTCTCCATTGTCATAAACAACCTTGGCATTCAAGCAATATTGGGCCATATCTAAATTAAAATCAAAGATGTATTCCTTACCTTCAACTGGAAGTTTCACAAAGTCATACTGATATTCATGGCTGTTGGTTAATTTAGCGGTGCTTTGCGCTTCGCTTATGATTTCTGTATCAGTACAATCATCTATCTGTAAAACGTATATTTCTAGAGTCGTATTCTCAGTTGTGGCTGGCAATCGATCTACGCCAACTGTTACTTCATATGGAACATCCATGAAATCTTCACCGCCAAGTGATGGACCCCATACCAAACCGATATCTTTCTGTGCCGCCCCATACTCAAAGTCAGCGTCCATCGGCATAGGGAATAAGGCAAAGGCAAACATTAGTAGAGCAATTCCAAGGAACATGAATACATTCCATCTTGACTTTTTTAGCGCCTCCTGCAATGAGGCTAGAGTTTCAAAATTCTCTTCAACTACTTCCGCAATGCTTGGTGTTTCAACAATGCTACTTTCCTCTGTAGCCTCGTTTGCAGCTGCTACCTCACCCTCGGACATGAACTGCGGACAGATAATCAGCACTTCAAAGGCTCTATTGTCGTATAACAAATAATTTATCCGATGATATCAAAAGGTAAGGGCTCATCCTCTTATCATGGACCTAAAATTAGCTGTACTGTCCAGAGGGCCTAGGCTCTACAGTACTAGGCGGTTGGTTCAGGAAGCCAAAAAGCGAGGCATTGAGGTCGAAGTTACCGACCCCATGAAGTTTTCATTATTCGTTGACGATGGGGCAATCGACATACACCATGCTGGACAACCATTTACTCATGAAGCGGTCATTCCAAGAATTGGCCACTCGATTACCAAACACGGCGTCGCAGTATTGAGGCATATGGAACAGTTGGGTATTTGGACGGTAAACACTGGCCAAGGAATATTACAAAGCCGTGATAAGTTACATGCCTCCCAAATCCTAGCAAAAAACAAGATTCCAGTACCAAAAACCACCTATGTTAGAGATACGATAGATGTTGAACCTGCTATTGATTTTGTCGGAGGACTGCCTGTAGTCATCAAAGTGACTCAAGGCACTCAAGGACAAGGAGTATTCCTACGCCATACATTGCATGAATCAAGAAGTCTAGTTCAAGGGTTGTTACTAACCGGTAAATCTGTTCTAGTGCAAGAATACATTGCTGAATCACACGGTAAAGATATCCGCGCCTTGGTAGTTGGTGATAGAGTCGTAGCAGCCATGCGAAGAAGAGCAAGAGGGAGAGAATTCCGTAGTAATTATCACTTGAATGGTACTGTTGAAAAGGTTGAGCTAACTCCTGAGTTTGAGGAACAAGCCTGTAGGGCTGCAAGAGTGTTGGGGCTTAATATTGCTGGAGTTGATCTATTAGAGGCGGAAAATGGACCCTTGGTATTAGAAGTCAATTCCTCACCTGGTTTGGAAGGTATCGAAAAAGCAAGTGGAGTCAATGTTGCTGGTGAAATAATTGATTATGTAATCAGTGAAGCGGCATTTTCAGAAGTAGACTTAGGCCAACTACTCAGAACCGTTCCCGGTGCTGGAGTATTGTCATTGACTCTTAGAAATCATCCGACAATGGTGGGAAATAAAATATCAGATTTGTTCAAATCCTCTCATGAAATCCCAGTATTTGCGCTTTCAAGAGATAATGGTCTAATATGGAATCCTGATTCTGAAATTCAGTTGCGCTATGATGACGTTATCATCTGTTATGGTGAGTTGAATCATTTGCGATCCTCATTGAAAAGCGCGATTTTAGGCGTTGCAGATAAGTCGTTTAAGTCAACTGGAAAAGAAGAAACTAGTGCTTAAGCAGTTTTAACAAACTTCAATAAACACTCCGCATGTAACGTTTACATGGGCAAAAGGGGTTTCATCATTTTCTTTGCCATGTGTGTTTTGTTTCCATTGGATTTATTTGAGAATACGACTACTGCATCTGTAGACGATGCAAAGAAGATGTTTCATGTTGAAGAAAATCAAGATTTAGAATTAAGGATACATCCACCAGGTACATTCTTCGATGAAAATGAAAAATTGAGTTGGTCGCCAAATAATATCTCAAGTGAGAATGTAATGCAAATTTCAATTGTGATGGAGGAAATAATAAATCAAAACGCAATTCTATCAATAGAAACCTTAGCGTATTGGGATGGAACCACATCTTCAGTATTGCAATTTTCAAACACCACGGTAAATCATGAATTGATGGTTATCAATAAAAGCACGGTTGTTACCTACAATGTAAGTTACCCAAATACCGTTTGGGGTGGTGATTATTCGCTAAATGTTACGATGAATTTCCAGGACTCTACAAATCTAGAGATAGATTACAGCGGAATTAAATTCCAAACTTATGACTATCACATCTACGAAAATAAAAATCAAGAAGTCATACTCTTGTGTAGTTGTGAAACAATTGAAAGTGAAATTTTGATAAGAAATACCGGCGAAATTGAAACCATATTACAGATTAACGTGTCACTTGATAGTGCCGCAAATGAGATTGCTAAGGTCGAATTTGTCGAACAAGATTCGATGGGTATTGTTTTACTTGAATCCGGAGAAGTATTTTCAACAAACATCTCAATTATGTTAGATAAAGATAACATAATTAAAAATAATAGTCTAGATATTCCGATAAATATTAACGTTTCTTATGAGGACGATGATGGTAATTTAATTTCGTTATACGAACAATATTATTTCCTAAAGACTGTAATTGTTGATTCAAATAACAACCCCGAAGTCTCCCTTGATATTCCAGAATACAACAATGTTTTAACATCAAATGGATTTAATAAATTACGAATCCCACAAAACGGCAATGATTCAAGTTTATTTTTCTTAGGTAACACAGAATATACCACACAAATTTCAGTGCAAAATTTGGGATTCTATAACGAGGAATTGACAATAATATCCAATAACTCTCAATTAAATCAAATGGTTTTGTATCAAAATAATCTCTACATCATAAACGATTTTAATGAGTTGAAAATTAATATCGGGACATATGAAATTATTGAATTAAAAATTTTGGTTCAAAACCCAACTAATATTATAATGTCAGATCTAAAGTTTACCATGCATTTCTCCGAATCCTACTATACTGATATTGAATTAAATTTTGTCGATGCTCCCCCCATCTCTACAACCGTGATTTTAAGTTCCAATAACCAAACAACAGAAACTGAGTTGCCTATTGATGAAGACATTGCATTGCATATTGATTTGTCTGATTATGAAGCGCTCGATTTCTTTGAAAACCGGTGGTTTTTAACATGCCTAATAGAATCAACAAATAACTCGGTAAATGAGCTTATTGGGATACAATGTAACAACCAGAATATCCTTATCCAACCATTAATTGATGGTAGTGATAACTACTCGTTTTACTTTAATTTGCTAAACCTAAGTGATGAACTAAATTCCAACTTTTCGGTCAGGTTCGAAATATCGCATCAGCCTTTAACTAGAAATTCTTCGATTATTCACTTTATTACATTGGATTATTTGATAGATTTAACAAATCAAAATGATAATTCCAATAATCAGGGCGACAACACCGGTAATGGTGGAGATAGTGGTTCAAATAACTCAACTGGAAATAACAACACTACCGGAACTCCTGTTGATGACTGCGCAGACATCCAGTGTGACGCATGTCCAATAGGCATGGTTAGTGACCCCAACGGAGGCTGCTGCGCATGCATGGAGGCGCCTGAGACCAATGTTGATACCGGGGATCAAACTGGCGAGCAAGGCGAACAGCAAAATGACGATTCAACAAAAACTGCAACTAAACAGAGCAATATGTCAACTTACTTACTCCTTGGATTAATTATAGCTGCTTTAGTTGCTGCAGTAGTGATAATTAGGGCAAGAAAAACTTCTAAAACACAGCAAATTGTGAGTGATAAAACTATTACTCAATTACCAATGCCTGCATTACCACTACCAGGATTGCCAATACCAAGTGCAGTGGTAGTTTTACAGGAATGGACTGATGATAATGGATATTCATGGCGACATATGTCTGACCGCACAATAATGTGGTGGAATGGTTCTGACTGGATTCCTTATGGCAAGAACTGAAGCCTTGATTGAGGCTAAAAACCCGGTGGTTTGATATCTTAGACCTCTATCCCACATATGCCCTCAGGGGCAGGGGATGCACGCTCGTTTCGGCGAGAGGCGGTGACGCCAATGGAAAGACACAGAGGAGACTTTAGACAGCGTAAGGCGCTAAGGCCTAGCCAATTGCGTCTAACTGACGAAGATTTACCTCTACCAGCAAGACTGTATCATTTACGTGATTTACCATGGCTCAACTGTTACAAAAACCAACTCAAATCTGAGAATAAATCAGCAAATACTCAGAAGTCCTATGTTTCAGGTTTACGAGCCTATGTCGAGACCATATTACCTGGAGAAGATGTCTTATCGGAGACAGAATATGAGTCGATGTCGATACATGAATTAGCTCAACGAATGGACCCTTTCAACGGCCGTATCGACTTATGGACGCACAGTCTAGCAGACCTTCGACCAACAACTTACAATGCAAGG
>JAQXFJ010000275.1 GCA_029250385.1 Candidatus Poseidoniaceae archaeon
GGTCATATCATGACTTCCATAGAGATAACTAAATTTGAGCAACGTATCGACCGCTTACAGAAAGAACTTGATGGTGAGTAAATGGAAGATAAAACATACCTCTCAATTGCCTATTTAGGGATGATTCTAGGTCTAGCTATTTGGACCTGGACTACTATTTCTAGAGGCAGAAAGTTAGAACTTCGCATAATTGCCATGGAAGAAAGTTTGAACATCAAACAATCTGAAGCGGATTCTATTGCTGTGCTAAATGACAATACAACGGAATAATCCTGCCACAGTTTGAAGGCTAGATACTTGTGCGAGAGATTGGTGAAGCGATGTCAGAGTTGGGCGCAGAATTTTGTCTAGTCTGTGGTTCTCCACCTCCATTATTTGGCGAACGAATGTGTGAATCATGCCTTAGGAAGCGAGTAAATTTGGCAGAAGTGCCGCAAAATGTCCCTTGGGTTAGGTGTGCAAGATGCGGTATTGTCGAGATTCAAGGTAAATGGGTGCATCTTAGTGAACAAGAAGTATGGGATGAGTTGATACAACGAAATTTAAAATTTCATGCCGACGCTGAGGATATCGTTATTGGCCTAGAGACCAGAACCATTTCAGATCGACATACCATGATATATTTACAACTAGAAGGAGTAATTGACTCGTTGTTGTTTCAAGAGGAGCACACCATGCGTGCCCGAATGGCCAATGGTGTTTGTTTGACATGCACAAGAAGGGCTGGAAATTATTACGAGGCAACTGTGCAATTACGTTCTAGCGGTAGAAAACTCAGCGAAATAGAATACAATAACTTGCGCGCTACACTGGATAATGTACTCGAAATGTTAGCAGATGATCCGATGTTTTTCATCACTAGTGAAGGCCCGGTGACCGGTGGCTATGATGTGGTGATGGGTAGTAAAGGATTGGCTAGGTCATGGGGTCGACATTTGACAAAGGAACATGGTGGACAAGTTGTAGAAACCAATTCTACTGTTGGACGAAAAGATGGCGTTGATGTGACAAGGCTCACTATGCTTTATCGAAAACCTGGCTATGATTTAGGCGATGTTATTAGATGGCGAGAAAATTTCTGGAGACCAGCATCTTGGACCAAAGATGGTGCTATTGTAGAGCGAGTAGATCGTCAAGAAAGGACTGGAGCGTCATGGCGTGACTTAGAATCCGCGCAAGTTGTATCTCAAATGTCTGAGCATCTGGCTATTGATTTAATCAATCAAGACTCCTCTGTTGGAGAATTCCTTGATCCAAATACTTGGATGATGGCTTCAGTAAGGCTGCCTTGGGATCATAATGGCCGAGAATCTATCCGCATTGCTCGTGTTGATGGCGAGTGGATTTCATTACATCACATGGCTATTGATGAAAATGATAGCATAGAGTAAAAACTAGAAAGCCTAGCATTACCTTATGGCGGACTTTGATATCAATGATCTTGCGTCAACACTGGATAGCGAAGATATGATTGGCTTTACTCGTGCCTTTGTTGAAGATATTAGAAGCGGGTTAAACGCAGTGAGTGTTGATCGTTATCCGTGGATTGAAGAAATTGCCAATGGGCAATGGCAAGGCGTGCTTGCCCTGGGAATGGGTGGTTCTGCTGCAGGGGGTGATTTCTTATCGACTATATGTGATTTGAAAGGCTCAATTCCAGTTATCGTTCAACGAGATTACGTTATTCCTGCATGGTGGGACGAACAATGGCTGGTCATTGCAACCTCCCATAGCGGCAATACTGAGGAGGCGATTGAGGCCACAGAAATTGCACTGAAGTCTGGTGCTACAGTAATTGTCATTTCAACAGGTGGTATACTATCTGGGCTTGCTGAATTGCATTACAACTGCTACCTTATTCCGTCGATTGGTGGACAGCCTCCACGATCAGCATTTGGCCACATATTTGCTAGACAACTTGCATTGTTTAGATGTTTAGATATCATACCCAACGATAATGATGACCAGGCCATGTTAAGTCGTCTCCAATCCGTAGTTGAAGAATACGATTTCATCACCAATCAAGAATCTGATTTATTAGAATTAATCGCGTATATGGAAACCCAACCAATCGCTTTACTTGGCCCATCTGAACTTACTCCCGCATTAACTAGATTCAAAAACCAATTGAATGAAAACTCTGCAAGATTCGCACGGGTTGGAGTGTATCCTGAGATGAACCACAATGAAAGTGTGGCTTGGGGTGGAGTTGGCGATGATGCTGATTTTAATGTCGGTGAAAATGTGATATTATTTCTAACTTGGAATGGTATGCATTCAAGAGTTCTCAAGCGGTTGGAATGGATGATTGCCCATACTCCAAGTGATATGGCATGGCGAATTCACGGCGAGGGTGAAACTCTATTGGAATCCTTGTTACATCTGTGTATTGTCATGGATTGGTTGAGTATTGCATTAGGGTTAATCCATGGGAAAGACCCTTCATCAATCAGCCCAATAATATCTCTCAAGAAGTTCTTGGCTGATCAAAATAACTAATCTATCGCGTTAATAAATACGTCCAGTAATTAACCTGGGGTCCGGATAGATCTTGAGAGCTGCTTCTCTGTCGACTAACTTAACCACACCTGGAAGATCATTATTGACTGGTTTTTCATACGAGATTTGTAAATGAACGTGGG
>JAQXFJ010000299.1 GCA_029250385.1 Candidatus Poseidoniaceae archaeon
CCAATCATCAAAACCAGCGACATGTCACCAGAGATTGAACTATCGTCATCTCCGGCAATAACAGGCCCAGGATGGCGAATTACCCAAATTCTGGTGGCTATGTAAGTTATTGGGACCAAGACAAAACCATACAAGCCAAAGGTCGAGAAAGTATCACGACTTTCCACTCCATCAGGTTGACTTTGTCTACCAAGAACAAGGAATAGTGCCAATAAAGTTAGCAAGCCAAAGGTGTTGAGTCGGTAGTCTTGCCAATCCCACGGAGTGCCCCATTCTGCAGCACCCCACACACAACCAGACCACACGGCCATTAGCCCACATGCAAGGCCAGCTTCAGACCCAGCGACATGCAATTTCCAACCAAGCGGGCTTCGCTTGAAGAACCATAACGCAGAGCCGATGAATAATACTGTGAATGCAATGAACGCAGCCCATGCGGCAGGAACATGCCAGTAAAATATCCTTTGAGCCTCGGGCGACTCAAAAGCATTGATATTCACACTTGGTGCCCAGTTAAAGGCGAGGTAAAGCGTTAACATCAAGCCGGAAAATCCGGCTATTAATAACATATCACCGGACTTTACTCGCATGATTACTCCTCAGTGGACTCCTTATTGAACTTGAAGGTCATAATTTAGCACAATAATCAACGATAATGCCCCAAGGCAAAATTAGAATTGGAGTCAATAAACGGATAAAAACCGCGTTGCTCCGGGCAAGTCTGATAGTACTTAGCTGCAGGAATCTGACACATGCAGTGGTGGTAATTGCAATTAATCCACCAATGATAATAATTCGATAATCCACAGATTGAATGAATATTTGACTAGAAATTGTAGTGAGAATTAGGCCACTAATAAATGATTCAACATAGGAATTTGGTACTTGATTATATTGGGCCCGCCACCAATCAATAGATCTCTGCTCGTTGAGTATCTTGAATACAGCATCACCTACTAGACCCAAGGTAAATGCAGGTGCCAGAGTAAAACCCATCAGAATAACGGTTTCATCGCTCAAAGTTAGAGGGTCAACAATTGATAATAATCCTCCCATTACCAGTAAGGCTGCCAACCAGTTTCGTTGAACTGAAACTAAGGTTGAAGAATTATATTTCCACCCAATTTTGGTCTTTAGTAAAGTGAGTGGCTTTGATTCAGATTCTACTACCCATCGGGCGTCATTGCTGATATTTTGGGTTTTCTCAGAGCGTAAGTCATTTAGTGATGTGCCACACTCAAACAACCTCGAGTCATGTGTTGCAATCATGAAGCAATGTCCAATATTTCTTAATTCGTGAATAGTCTGGACGAGCACTTTGATGGCTGAATCATCGAGTCCAGAATCTGGTTCATCGAGTACAACAAGTCTTGGTTGTTGTTCAACCATGGCTGGGATTAGCCCCGCAATAACTGCTACTTTTCGCTGTTGTCCACCCGACAAATGAGCAATTTTATCATTTCTTCGATTAGCAATCTTAAATGCCGATAAAATCGGTTTCAGGTCAATTGACTTGGCACATAAATCCATCACATTAGTTAGATGCTGTTCTACAGTTTGACTGGCAACCAAACAATTTGATTGGAGGGTCAAACCAAATGATTTTTTAGGATTTAACCTTCTCCCTTGGCCGTCACATACTAGACTGCCATGGTGAGACACTGCTCCAGACTCCATTGGCAATAATCTCGCAGCAGTCTCGATAATAGTTGATTTGCCGGCACCGTTTTTGCCGTGCAAAATTACACATTCACCAGATTTGATTTGCAAAGAAAAATCTTGTAACACTATCCCCATACCTCGTCGAACTGTGACCTTGTCCAGTTCTAGTATTGGGTCTGCCATGCTTTGCCCAGTTGACAGTGTGACATGAATGCTACCATTTGGCAATAAACTCTACAGTAGTTCAAAAGTAACAACCCTTATCGCCACCCATGGCCGCCCAGTTGATGCAGTTCAACGGAGTTGAAACGGCATTATTTGTGGTCTGGTTGACAGTAATTTTGTGGCCGTTATACTATTCATTTCGCCACAAGACTTCGTTTGCTTTATCGATGACAGTCGGGCTGTTGCTGGGCTATCTTGTCCAAGTCATATGGTCATTATTTTACAACATGGGCTTTGTTGACCTTTGGCTATGGGAAGACTTGTGGATGCGGCCAACAGAAGCTAAGGAGCCATCAGGCTGGATTACCTTCATTTCCGCCGGGTTTTTACACAGCCAATTTGATGCAACTCACGTACTTGGTAACATAATGGTAATCGCTCTTGTTGGAATCCCACTTGAGCAAAGGCTGGGCCGAAATAGATTCTTTGCAGTTTACTTCATTGGTTTAATTGGCGGGTCAATCGCTTGGTTTTTGTTTAATATTGAGTCATCGAGACCTGCTCTTGGCGCTTCAGGTGCAGCATTTGGATTATTTGGGGCATATCTAGCAGGTTGGCCAAAAGACGAGATTCCATTTCCACTTATTTTGATACGAAAGTGGCCGGTGTTTTATTTGGCATTAATCTATTTCGGGCTAGAAGTATTCAGGGCTTATTCGACATACGGGCTCGAAAGGCCAAGTGATGTTGGGCACATGGCGCATTTGGGTGGTTTCATTTTAGCGTATGTCACCTTACCTTTGGTTGCCAAGGGTGGACCTGTTCCATTGGGTGTCGAAGATGGAGGTCCCTCTTCCTCGAGTGAGGTAATCAATAGGCTGCGGAGCATAAAAAAGCAAATGAAAGATTTGAACTCTGCAGAAGACCCTTGGACTGCTCAGGATTATGAGTTGCCCAAAAATGTACGAGAGTCCGTTAAAAGCCTCATGGATTCAAGCGATGAGCCAGAAACTAGGCAGGCTTGGATGGAGCATATCGCAGACTTAGCTAATTGCCCACAGTGTGCAAGTCCGCTAGGAGTAATTGAACGTTCAGATGGCCCTCACATCCAATGCTCAAACCACCCTGAGCACTTTAATTGGCCCTGAGGTTCGTATTACAAGAAAGTGGATTTTGAGTTTGCTAAACTCTGTGGTAAAATCGTAATATATTGGTGTTAAAGTTGATTATTGCAGGGTCGAGAAATGGATACTATCAAAACATGGCAAAGAATCGGTTGACTGGGGAAGGGTGAGTCAGCAATGAAATCGACAGTTGGATTACGCCGTTCAGCGCTTTTTATAGCCGTCATTTTCTTAATTGCAGATATCTCTGCTGCAGCCTCTTACAACCTTGGTTCGGATGAATCCAGCAGTTCCAATGATTCAGCACAATTGTATAGCGACCCAATCCTGATCGACGGTCTGCCACCATTGATGTGTGATGATGAATTGTGTGACCGCCCCTTAAGGACTGACTTGCGCACCAACCAACCAGCATCTGAAAAAGCAGGCTGGTGGCTGGGTTACGGGCCCGATTTAGATTGGAACGGTATGGATGATCGACTGCAACGAGTTATTTCGGGCTACGATTCAATCTCTCCTACTGCCATTATTGGCGATGATGGCAAAAAGACTGTAGCCATTATTGTTGATTACGCATGGCATCCAAGTGATTTGGAAATAAATCAATTGAGAGATGTGCTAACTTCGCACAATTGGATAGGTGAAGAGAATGGTGCTTGGCTAGATCTTCCAGAAAGTATCGATGCGATAGTGGTCGATAAAGTGCCAGTTAGTGCTTTGATTGATATTTATCACCTACCTGGAGTGGTGGTAATTGAAATGCAAAACGTCATGGTTCCAACCAATGATATGGCCGGCAAAGCAACAAGGGCAATGCCTTCTGATGTATATACCGAATCTGCATATGAGAGGGGCTACAGCGGTGAAGGAGTAGTTATTGCCATTCTTGATACTGGGGTTGATAATGAACACCGTTCATTAAACGATTTTGATGATAATAATGATGCACCAGACACTGATGCTTTGTCATATGATGACCACAAGTGGGTGGCTGGATATGATGCAACTTCAGCAGCAGCCAACCCGGATGGTACACAAGACCCAGACGATGGTCAAGGACATGGTACTCACGTAGCAGGTTCTGCCTTAGGTACAGGTGACTCATCTCGAGTACATCGTGGAACCGCCCCTGGGGCTTACCTAG
>JAQXFJ010000312.1 GCA_029250385.1 Candidatus Poseidoniaceae archaeon
ATGAAAATGCCACTGATTTCAACACTTTCAGTACTACGTTTGAGGTGTTTGTCAGTATGTTTGAATCAGATAACGAGGACATAGAAATTGTCCTGAGCGATGAGAGATTGTTTTCAGGAACAATAACTGCTGGAAGTGAAAACTTCACGAACTCGCAGTTCCTTCTTTTCAATGAATCAAATAACCAGTTCCTCTCTGCGAATACTAACGATACTGGCTCATTTGCTAAGTATATTCCATCTGGTGATTGGATTGTCATAATCTCTCCAGTGGATATCGACAATGTGACATATACACTTAGATCTCCAATTTCAATAACGGATGATTCTTCATCAAGGACTGATTTACAACTTGTTTTGTCAGAAGCAGCGTTATTGAATTTCAGCTTGATTGAAGACGGTACTAACGAACCAGTGGTAAATGCTAGAGTTGTTGCTATTAGCCAAGATGGATTAGGAAATGTCACGTTGTCTTCTAGTGATGAAAACGGCCATGTATCTGATAAGATTATGCCAGGCAGTTGGATATTATCCCTAGAAAAAGAGATTAGTGACGAAAAATGGGAACTTGTTGATTCTAATTATCAAATCACAACACAATCTGGTGAATCATTAGAACTTGGAAATTTGTCTGTTGATCTAGAAGTGCTGATAGGTGGTAAATTCTATTGGGATTCAAATGAAAACGGTAATGGGGATTTAACTGAAATAATCTCTAGTGCCAATGTTACCATTACCTCAGTGGATGAATCCTTAGAATTCTTCACAGAAACTGATGAATTTGGAGTATGGAAACAATTCGTTCCTGTAATGAACAGTTACAATATTACTATACAGCAAGAAGGTTACAGTACTGCATATTATTCATTCAATGAATCTGATGTGCTAGTAGTTGAGGACTCATCTATAATAGAAGATATAACTACAACTGCTGAAAATGTTTTGATTAGCGGTTCAATAACTTCAAACATGCAAAATGAAGAAGCTAGTTTAGTAGATGCTTCAATTATACTTTATCCAGAGTCAACTAGAGATTCGGACCCTGTTACTGTTACTGGACAATACTCTGATGGTTCATTAGATTGGTCAACAACTGTTGAACCTGGTGTGTGGATTGTTGTTGTGGAAAGTTCTGTGTTTGATGAGAATACCGGTGGTGTTTCTATCGGTTTCCTTGATGCAAATATCGTTGATGGAGGGACATTGAACATGACTATGTCCTCTGGAGGGTTTGTCGATCTCAGTACAACATGGGAGGATATCCAATTGCAAAGCCATCATGTGGGAAGCAACAGTACTGGTATTGAAATGATTCAAGACCCAGTTGAGGTTTCTATTGATATTGGACTAGGTGCGGTATGGAATTATAGTTTGAATGATGATGGTATGCTCAACTTATTATTACCAGTTGGAGATTTCCAAGTCACATCCACTTTCACATCAATTCAGCATGAAAGGAACTTGGAAATGGATTACTTTGGAATCTCAAACGGAATAATTGAACAGGGTATCATTGATCTAGAATTAGCATATTCTCGTTCGCTCAATTCAGATTCAGTAGTCGCAGTGGACAACAATTCCGTAGTGAATGCCTCCTTGATTGGTAACAACGTCTTGACTCCAGTAGTTTCGGGTGAAGAATACCAAACCATTGAATTTGACTTAGATGTTGAGTATCAAGGTACTGAAACTAGTGATAAGCTGACAGTAAGTGGTTTTGTTGCCAATGCTCAAGACTCAGCTGATTGG
>JAQXFJ010000357.1 GCA_029250385.1 Candidatus Poseidoniaceae archaeon
TGACCTCATCAGCAGTCAAGGTTTTAACGGTATACTCACGTCTAAAGAATTGGATTTGAGGTACGATAAATTGTCTATGAACTATGAGAGTGTCTTTATGCCTAGAGATTACTATTCGAAAAGAATAACACAGATATCCGACTGCAAAAGTAATCGATAAAACAGGCACAAGGTCATGGAAAAGAGATTCATCTTGAATCATCAACGCTGAAAAAGAAAGAAAAAGAAATCCCGCTAATGAAGCCATTGAAATAAAACCAGTAATGTATGTCCCAGGTAGAGAAAGTGGCTTGTAATTAACGAAATTTATCCTCGAGTCCATATCATCCATGGGCATTCCAATCACCTAGTAAACACAAACTTATCGCCTGCAATATCCCTGCATCATCTACTCAAACACATCACTGAAACCGCGTTACGTTTTACTAAAATGTCCAAAATAAGCATCATTCTAACCGGTATAAAACTTGAATAATTTGAAACATCAACCCAAAACCGTTTAACCGTCCTATTACCAGCGGAGTCCGTGAACACCATGAAACGCGATGAAAACAACGCCGGCGCCCGGCTTATTTCTTCAACTATTGTGCTTCTATTGCTTGCCTCGCTTACACCGCTATTTGGTAGTCCAACTAGTGATATTGGCCTTGCACTGGAAGATAACTCTAACTTCTTTTCTAGTTCATCAAACGAGTCCTACGATTTATACATCGATTCACCGACTTCAGAGTCTGGTGGAGATGGGTCGATTTCAACAATGGAGCCTGAAGGTTCCTCTGAGGAAATGAGTGTTCTTTCGACTGTAGAATTCTACACAGATGAGATGATCAGCGATTTGCAGGTATACGGCGAAGGAGCAAATAATTACATTGAACTAAGCATGTATGTCAAGTTTGAAGGTAATGATGGCGCTACTGCTGACATAACTTTCAAGCTGGTTTCTGGTAGCACCACAATAGAACAAGAAGTTGTCGAATTAGATGATCCTTGCAGCGGTGGTGGCGGATTTGGTGGAATTGGCGGTGGCTCCTGCACCTATGCAGTAAATGTGGTTAATTTCGAAATTGCTGAAGCCGGATTTACCGTTGAGAACGGTAAGAAACTCGGTGTGGAAATTGATGCTACGATAGATGGATGTCAAGGTGGCGGCATTGGCGGAGATAGCGGTAATTGTGATGTTATGGTCCAATTTGGCGATATAGATTCAACCAACAGTTTTTCCAAACTTGAAGTCAAGGCTAATGCACTTTCACAATCTGCGGTAAAGGTTCACATGCCAGGTTCTGGGTGGACTGATAGTGAAGTTCTCGAATGGTATCCTAACCATCGACAGGAATTTAGGGAAATGCAATTTACTATTCAAGTAAAAGACGCATTTGGCAGAGATGACATCGAAAGTGTAAACCTTATTATGAGTACTAATGAAGGGGCAACAGTTGTTTTCAATGAAGAATTTGAAGATGATGATTTAACCTTGGATAATAATGGCTTAGTTGGCAATTTCACCTACACCTTCAATCAAGGAATCGAACCAGGTGATTATGAGGTTACTCTTGAAATTAAAGATATTCAAGGGCATACCGTATTGTTTGAACACCAAGGACTAGAATTCTTGGAACATGGTATTTATCTATCATTGCCATCAAATCAACCTGATACAGTACTGATTGCTCCAGGTCAAACTACCAGCATAGAGTTCTTGGTTGAACATACCGGTTCAACATCCTCTGATTTAGAAGTCGTTTTCGATTTGTCACGCTCATTGCCATCAACTTGGTCTGACCCAATCTGGGATAAACCACAAGGCTATTCTCTTCAAGGTGGCAGTACCTCTGCTAGACCAATTTTGCAGATTGATGTCCCAGATGGAGACCTTTCAACCGCTCCAGATAAACTAGAAGTTGAAGCACGAGCATTTGCCGATATTGATGGAACTACAACCGAAGTAGCCGTTGTTGAGATAGTTCTCAATATTGAAGAAGTCGGAGTTTTTGCTCCTCCAAGAATTTCCATCTATGAAGATGAAGAACATCAAATCCAGATATCGGATTCAACCAGGCCTGAATTTTATGATGAAATGTTATCGCACTATGTTGATTCTGACGAGATTGGAGACTTTTTCATTGACATCTTCAACTCAGGCTTTGATACAGACTCTTTCTTTATTAGAGTAAATGCAATGCCAACATCTTGGCAATACAAATTCTTTGACAACGATACAGGAATGGAGTTGTCAGAGGAAGGAATCAACTCCGTGACTCCAGATATAGGGTCACATGACATATTGACTGTGAGAATGGAGGTCTACCCGCCACTAGAAAGAGATTCACAGGATATTGGATTGGTGTCCTTGCAAATTACCAGCGAAGGAGATTCAGAATTACAAACCGACAATAGTTTTACTGTGCACCGGACGTTTGGAATTCTAGCTGAGGTAATCTCTGATAGTGATGGAGGTACTCTAGGTAGCGTCGGTCCAATAGCGCCAGGCAATACTGTAGATTATACAATTAGAGTGACTGATACCAGCGATATTGCTGGTGAAACTACCTGGAGGATTGTCAATCCGAAAGACCTCTCGAGAAACATTGATGCTGATATGGGATACACTACTTGGGATTACTCGATAAAAGATACTTCGAGCAACGAAATCATTGTGGTCAATCTAGCACCAGATACCTACGCAGATATTGATTTAACTATCGATTTACCTGAGAATGTTGCAGCAGGTAATCAAACAATTTACCTTAGAGTTTCCGAAGAGGGTGTTGAATCTAATGAAGCTCGGTACTTTGACTTGCCAATCGTAGTTAGGGTCGAGGAAGATGTTCAACCAGGTCGTTTGCCTATTACTCAAAAGAGCGAATACACTAGATTTACTTCTGATGAAACTAAAAACATAGAATTCCGGATTGTTAATGATAACAATGTCCCTCTTGACGTAGTGATTGAATTAGAAGAACCAACTGGCTGGGACGGCGAAATTGCTGCCTTATCATCTCAAGATGGTGGTGGCTTTTTGTTAGTTACTCTACCAGCATACACCAGTAAGGATTTCTTTGTTGAATTGACTGCACCAGCTAACCTAAAGGATGGTTCAGACGTAGAATTTGTCCTCCGGGTTACTCCGATGGATGATGAGGTCCCTTACAATTCAACTTATACTCAACTCTCTAAATTCAATTTCAAGACCGAGTGTACCGGATTTTCTTGTTTAATCAACGAAGTATATGATCCTGAGCCTCAAACACTAGCCTTGGGTGCTGGTCTGGTTGTGTTGTTCGTATTCGCTGTTTATCGCAGAGGAAGATATGATTCATCTGTTGCCAACATAACTCAATTGCCTGAGGAGTTGCAAAGTAAATTGGAAGAATCCGATGAAATGGACTTAGACATCCCAGAACCGGTAACTGAAGACGATGATGATATCGAATTACTCGATGCATTAGACGAGATTTGAATAGTTACTATCTGATTGGTTTCGATGCATTGTATGAACATCGTACCATTTGCCTTATCAATCATAAAAACAGCCCGAGCATGTTGGTCTCATGCGAAAGCGTTCAATAGTCACTCAGCCGGCTGCAAAATTGCAAATTGTGAAACACAAGGATGCGATGAAATCAATTTCACTTATTTTGTTGATGCTACTTTCCTCAATGGCTTCAATCCAATTCTTTGCCATCGATGCAAGTGCTACAAACACTGACCAGGACGGCGATGGTTTGACTTATGGATTGGAGTATCTAATCAATTCATTTCCCAACGACCCAGACACTGATAACGATGGATTGCCTGATGGTTGGGAGTGGAAATATGGGCTAAATCCTCTATCTAGCGCTAATGATGATGGCGCAGTTGGTGACCCTGACGGTGACGGAATGTCAAACCTACAGGAATATACCTATCTCATGCCAGCAGGATGGGACAATCCATCAACTCCAAATATGCTTGATAATGGTGTGTGGTGGAACGGTACTGTTCCGGTAAATGATTGGAATGAAGAGGATTCTCTCCAATACCTACGTCCTTTGTGTGGCGATTCGGGTGCTGATGGATTTGGTAATACAATACTTTGTGATGAAGATCCCGTAGGTAACGTATGCGCTAACGGATTTGATGATGACCAAGATGGTTTAGTAGATTCAGCTGACCCAGATGGGGAT
>JAQXFJ010000358.1 GCA_029250385.1 Candidatus Poseidoniaceae archaeon
ACCCAAGATGGACAGCAAATGCTGCACCCATTCCCGGCACGGAAGGGAAAATGTATTCACCGTAACCTAAAACAGTCCAGATTAGAACTCCAAGAAGGGCGGCAATCATCATTGAAATAGTGTGTTTTGAATCTGGCTCATAACCAATCATTCTAATCAGTACAAGTGGTACAAATATGCCACCCAAGCCGTATACTGCAAAGACAACTAAGGCGAATACAGAATCTCCAAACCCTGGGAATTGCTGGCCAACTAGCGAAATACTAGTAGCGAAAGCCGCAACCGCTAAAGTTACCTTTTTGGTTTTACCATGATCCTGATTCCATTCTGGTTTAACGTCATCAGTTATTGCTGCTGTACAGGCCAATACCTGGCTGTCGGCAGTCGACATTGTTGCGGCAAAGATAGACGCTAGAATAACCCCACCAAGAATCGGATTAAGGCTTTGAGCAAGCCTTGGCAGACCAGTTTCAGCATCTTCAGCTAGCATCTCGGGGAATATTGCTCGGCAGGCAAGACCAATTAAGAACATCAAAGCGATGAATGGGGTTTGCCAAACGAAGAACCAAACCATTGCTTGTTTGCGATCTTTATCGCTGTTGAGAGTCATAATTCTAGATACTACTTGTGGCTGGCCAGCAACTCCTAAGCCACCCAAGAAGAACGCAGCAATCCAAAGCGTTACCCCGAATTTTAGGCCCGAAGGAAATACGTTAACCATGTTTGGGTCAATATCAGCCAAGGTGCCATGCAGTCCAGACAATCCACCAACCTTACCTAGCGCGACCAAACAAAGAATTGTTGAGCCGACAATCATGACACAAGATTGCGCAGCATCAGTCCAAATGGAAGCACGGATTCCACCAGCATAACAATACGCAACAACCAGAACAAACCCTATTAGAATTCCAGTAATTTCCGACCATCCAAGCATGGATTTTAGTGCCACCCCACCAGCAGTTAATTGTGCAGCAGCATATATCGATAAGAAAAATACGGAGAGTATAGCGGCGATTTTTGCTTCTGGGGCGCCGGTTTTGTTAGAAACAAGAGAAGACAAAGAGCGCAAATTCCTTTCTTTCCCTTCTTTTTGAATGTACTTGTATAGCCAAATCCAAGCAACTAATTGGCCAATTGTTGAAACAACGGCAATCCATAGCGCTGAATAACCATTTAAGAAGATAAACCCAATAAATCCAATAAACATGTAGCCTGAATTCCAAGTACTAACAGCTGAGAGTGCAGCAAGCGCAGGATGCATTCCCCTTCCAGCAACCAAATAATCGTCAGTAGTATCTTCTTTCACTCGCATGGAGGCTAGTCCGACGCCAGCAAAAATACCCATGAAGAGTAAAAAAGACAACAAAATCAATATTTCATCCGACATATTTTCACCTCTCCTGTATCCATCGAAGCAGAGCCTTCTCTTCAACATCACTCGTAGTTGCTGGGAAAACTAAACAGTTCATGGCGCCACCAGGGAGGTTGGCTAAATCTGCTAAATTAGTGTATATCATGCTTTGCTGTTTAGTCCCCATATCACTACACAGGACAACTTTAATCTCGGCTAGAGAAGTTCTAGTCATCGCCTTCAATGATTGCACTTTTATGGTGTCTTGTGGAGACTCTAACGGGAATTCATCTATGGTGTTGCTTACTTTGTCAATCATCGCTTTGATTGAGTCGACAGCATCGCCGGGCATCATCGGTTTTTGCTGTCCTGTTCCAGCCCCTGTTGGGTCTAAATCAAGTAATGCAAGAGTGTGATGTCCTAATGCACTATTGAGTGCAATTACCTCAAGTGGAGAGGTTGCAACCCAGCCAGAATAAGGATATGTCAAAGTAGTTTGCCGGCCAAACTTGTAATTTGATAAGCCAATTGCTCCTGTGACTAGCCCAGTAATCGATATTCCATGTATTACTCGACAATCAATCCCTGCTTCTTCTGCCTGTAACTGTAAGTCGATGTGAGTTGTGGCTTGTAATGGATCGCCAACAATCAACAAAGCAACTAGGTTATCTCGCGCTAAAGTAAACAAATCTTCTGGATTTTCAACTTCGGGCCGCATTACTCGAGTAATTTGCCCAACCGATTCTTCTAGACTCGCCAATTGGTCTACGGGCCATAATGCAGTGTAGGCTTCATAGCGCCGATAATCGGCCATCTTTGCCGCAACAATCGCTTCACTGGTGGCCAATGCGACATCACCTGGACCAATACCAATCAAGAGTAAACCTGTTTTCTGGTCGTTATCTTTGATATCCGCCATGCTCAAACCTCAGTGATGCTTGGACAGTGCGAAGCGTATGCGTCATTTGATAGTGCCGAGTGTTGATACTCAACATTGGTTGGAGGTTTTGAAAACCAATAATTGGTTGGTTTCAGGCCTTGGAGTTATTACAGTAGAAGGGGGCGAAAAAGGCTTGCCGCTTGCTGAACATGCACCGCAAGAAGATAATCTAATTTGGTCAGGATTTGCCCACCAAACAATATCCCGAGAGGTCAACAAAATCAAGCATTGGAGCGATCTGTTAGATCGAGATTTATATCAAGAATTCGACCAATATTGGCCACGGTCATATGAGATGATTGGTGATGTACTGATTGTCCGCTTGGAAGATGAAGTCAAACAGTATCAAAATGAGATTGCTAGGGCTATGTTAGATAGAATTTCAAGTGCTAGAATTATATGCGCGGATAATGGAGTTACCGGAGAATTCCGCGTTCGAGATATTTCTCCAATATTGGCTAGAGACGGTAATTTTTCAACATTAACTACAATAAGAGAAAATGGCCATAACATCATCATAGATCCCGCTAAAGCATACTTTTCCTCTAGGCTATCAACCGAGAGAGAAGGTAATGTTATTGCGGCAAAAGAACTTGCTAATTTACTGAATCGGCCAATTACAATTTCTGATCCATACGCTGGAGTTGGCCCTGCATTACCTAGTTTAATTGCCGCCGAGGGATTAGTTGAAGCAATCTTTGCCGGCGATTTAAATCCGGATGCAGTGAAACTTCTTACAGATAATATTGCATCATCGATTAACAAGTCGAATTATGCTTTTGACAATCAAGTAATGTGCATGGATGCTAGAGAGTGGCGCAGAGACAAAAAGTTCACGGAATCTACCGATTTATTATTGGTTAATTTACCCCACGACACAATAGAGCACCTCGAGGATCTATTCCCTTTGATGCGGAAGGAAACCAAATCTTTGATTCGTGGCTGGGCTATTGTTGAAAGGCAAAACTTAGCGCGAGTCAGAGAATCAATCGAAAAGCAACTAATCCAACACGGTGCTAGAGCAATATCTCTTACTTGTAAAGAAATAAAAGGATTTTCAGCTAGTAAAATATTCATTCGCATAGAATCATGGCAAATCTTCTCTTAGAAGCGTTCACTTCATCAATCACCTATGTTTCCCATTGTCCATGGGTACAGTAGTAAACTGCGTTTGCGGGGTAGAAATAGACATCACCGGAGTCACCCCCAAGAAAAACGGTACCAAGGTTTGGTGTCGCGTTTGTGGCGCAACGACCATCCACCACCATGATTGATATCAGCAATTTGTTCATTAGCCGGGCTTACAACCGCTATTTGTGACGGATTTAGTGACTAAGACAGATGAGCGAGGCATGGCCGTTTCACCAGTATTGCCTGAAGATTGTAAGAATTTCCTAATCGACATAGACGGTACTATTTGTGAAGATATCCCCAATGAAGAACCAGAACGGATGGCAACCGCTGAATGCTATGATGGTGTTGTAGAACAGATCAACAAATGGTACGACCAAGGCCATCAAATTTGCTTTTTTACTGCTCGGGCAGAAGAACACCGTGCAGTTACTGAACAATGGCTGGCAAATCATGGTTTTAACTGGCATAGTTGCTTGTTCGGCAAACCACGTGGTGGTAATGACCACTGGATAGACAACCACATTGTTCGG
>JAQXFJ010000362.1 GCA_029250385.1 Candidatus Poseidoniaceae archaeon
GCTTGATGAACGTCGATAGAGTACAACAGTGTTATTTTTCGCCTCTCAAGCGGCATTTAATGCATAGAATTCAAAGACCCTCGGCGTAGCCTAATGTTTGAGCATCATGTTCAAAGTCAGAGTTCAAGAAATCTCATTACCAACCAGTGACCGAGACTTAGACAGTTTAGTAACTTGGTTTATCGATACCTTGTGCTTGGTTAGAAAGCGTGGCGATGATATGGCTGACCACGGTGTTGCTGGACCGGTTCATCGACTACTACGCGATTACTTATTTGCTCAACCTGAAATCGGTTGGGATGCACAAATGCTAGCAGATGAATTAGCACTTACTCCCGCTTCGCTAAACCATCATCTAACTAGATTGGTTCAGTCTGGAATTATCGGTTATACCAATGAAGGGAAAGGTTGGCGTAGATATTACTTACGTGGCGGTTCATTGTCCAAAGCAATCGAGTTGTTTACCACTCAATCTAGCACTATTGTGGGTCAACGTCTTGAGTTAATTGCAAATTATTGGGGGCGAGAGAATCCAAGATTAATTCTAGAATTGCCGGAAAAAGACAGTCCATCATTGACTGTCGGAATTGTTGACCATCGCCCATTACAGGCTGAAACTGAGGAAAGTCAATTATCCCAATGGATGGGCGATTTTGGATTACTTGGCGAGCGGCCTGGCAAGGAAGCCAAAGCAGATTCAAAGTCAGTACAATTATTTCAATTACTGCTGACTAGAGATTCACCACTTTCCCTTGATGAGGCTACCGAATTACTAGGCGGCCCTAAGGCTCGTATCGGGCGGATAATGGAGCGATTTCGCAGCAGCGGAATGGTAGAGAGAGTTCCAAGAACCGACCGCTTAGGCGTCTCATTGTGGACTGCAATGACCACCCAACATCAACGCAGAGGCGAGGATTGGATGCTTAAGAAAGGTGGATTTCAACGCATACTTAGCGCCAAGCAACAATCAAATCTACTCATGAAATTGAAGAAAGGCAAGTTGAATGTTGATGAAGTTGTCGAGGAAATGAAAAGTGTCGATCCTCAACAACAAATGCTGTTACTGAATTTACTTGGTGGAAGATTACCTCTAGGTCACAGAATGAATGGTGAAGATGCTGCTCAAGTAATGCGTAATGTACAAGATTCTCTAGACAGGGTGCTTAGAAGAATGCGCAGAGTTGCTGAAATGCTCGAATCTGAGTTATCGTGATAATTTATGCCAACCATTGAAAAATAATAGCCTTGACCAAGGTATGATGAGCGACTTAATCGGTCAGAAATTTGGTGAGTGGGATGGCGGAGAACGACCGTTATTTCTCGCCCCAATGTCTGGAGTTACCGACCTACCCTTTCGCTTGTTAGCCAAAGACTGCGGCGCTGATGTCACAATAACTGAGTTCACCAATAGTACTGCGCTAAGTAGAGAAGCGGCGGTATCTTGGCGAAAAATGGAGTCTCATGAAACCGAAATTCCATTTATTCCACAAATATTTGGCGGCAATGCAGATGACATGGTGACTGCCGCGGAAATGTTAGCGCCAAGTTGCGACATTATTGACCTAAACTTTGGTTGTCCAGCCCCTAAAGTAACTAAGATTTGTGCCGGTGCAGCTCTAATGGGGGAGCCAGATAATCTGGTTTCTATGGTAAGCGGAATTATCGATAATGTCGCGGTCCCAGTAACAGCAAAAATGCGGCTTGGCACTGGTGCTAATCAGCATAATGCGATTGAAATTTGTCAACGCTTGGAAGATGTGGGAACCAGTCGCTTATGTGTTCACGGCAGGACATTGAAACAACGTTATTCTGGCCAAGCTGATTGGGATTACATCAAACAAGTCGTTGATTCTGTTGAAGTTCCAGTAGTTGCCAATGGTGATGTTGTAGACGCTAAAAGTGCTGCTGACTGCTTGACTGTAACTAATGCCTCGGGATTGATGATTGGGCGTGGAGCGATTGGCAGACCAGCAATGTTTGGTGAAATGAAAGTTGGACTGGGTTGGATGGAAGAAACTGATTTACCGTGGGTTAAAGCCAATGATGATTGGTTTGACTTTGATGAAACTGGCCAAGCCTTCGCCACTAGAAAATGGTGTTGGGACCGTTACATCGAATTATCTCACGCTACTGTTGGGATCCAAGCAAGGTGGATGCAAAGACATGCTGTAGCTTTCACAAAGGGCCTACCAGGTGGTAAAAAAATACGCTCAATAATGCATGAAATGCCAACACCTGAAGATTTCGCTCAAGCCATAAGTGAATTTCTTGTTGGTGATACTGTATCCTAAACGGTGTGGTTAGTCAATCCGATGTTGCGACCTAAACAAAAATAATCACAGAGGTAAATAACCCTATAGTGGGTAGCG
>JAQXFJ010000010.1 GCA_029250385.1 Candidatus Poseidoniaceae archaeon
AGCTTCGCCTTTGGTCCTAATCATTGCTGCACCTTCGTAGATACGTCGGACAGCCTCTGGAAGTTCAGTTGCTCCGCAAACAAATGGAATTTCAAAATCCTTTTTGTTGATGTGGAAGAATGGGTCTGCTGGAGTCAATACCTCAGATTCGTCGATCATGTCGACGCCCATAGATTCGAGAATCCTTGATTCCCCTTCGTGACCAATTCTTGACTTAGCCATTACTGGTATAGAAGTACAATCTAATATTCCTTGAATCATGTCTGGGTGACTCATTCTCGCTACGCCGCCTTGCTTTCTAATGTCGGCAGGAACTCTTTCTAGAGCCATTACTGCAACAGCACCAGAATCTTCTGCTACTGCTGCTTGTTCAGCGTTAACGACGTCCATGATGACGCCTCCTTGTTGCATTCTTGCAAAACCTCTTTTCAAAAGCTCGCTGCCGCTACGGAACTGGGTAAAATCCAAATCTGACATAATATCACTGCCTTAAGTTAATCTGCGAGAACCGGAGATTCCCCTTCTGCTACTTCAGCATCTACTGATTCGTCAGCATTGCGTTCAATCCAGTGTTCTTCTTCATCAGGAACATCAGTGTCCGCAAAAATTGCGTCAACCGGACATTCCGGGACACAAGCACCGCAATCAATACATTCGTCTGGGTCAATAACCAAGTAAGTCTCGGCTTCTCTGAAGGCGTCAACAGGGCAAACTGCCACGCATTCTTGGTACTTGTGGTCTACACACGTGGTAGTTACAACATGGGTCATGATTTCTCCTCATTCCTCCGGTGGAACTTGAGATACTTAACCTCTTGTGATTCATCGTGTAGGTTTTTGGGCAGTAGAAATTTCTCATCCTTGGAATAAAATTTTGCTTATTTCACCAATGGCTGTCTGCCCGGGGTATACTTCAATTTTGATATTACATTTAACCGACTTTTGAGTTGAATTTATTATCAATACACGTTGTTCAATCAAGTTATCCAAACATAATCGAATGTGCAGGGTATTATTATCATCTATTTTTTCAGACAAATTTTCGGCAATTATGGTTTTGTCGGCAGTTTTCATTTTGTTGATAAATTGTTTCACCGCTTTATTTTTGCTTAATTTAAACGAAATTAGGTGTACCATTGATCCGTGATAGGAAGTTGATTTATCAACAGTTATTTTTGGCTCGTCACCGGCTAACCACTCCATGGCGTCGACAATTGCCGTAGTATTATCTACGCCACTGGCAGTGACTCGACAACTTACGTGGTGTAGGCCCATGCTACTCGGGTAGACTGGTTGTTGAAGAGTTTTGTTGAATATTAGTAAATATTTACCACTCGCTGCAATAGTCTCTTTGAAATAGGGGGGGTTAGTCGGCAACTTGCAAGTGGGGTAGCCCCCGCAAGACTAACCGAGTTGATATCGATGGCAAAGAAAGTGAGTGCAAAGGCACGTGCGGCAGCACGTAAACAGCGTGACAAGTGGAAGACAAAGAGATGGTACACTATTCGTGCACCAAGACATCCATGGGATTTCAAGAATATCGGAGAAACAATCGGTGAGTCTGATGAGCACATCATAGGCAGAATCTACGAAATGACTTTGCAAGAATTCAATGGTGATTTCACCAAGATGCACGTTATTCTAAGGTTCCGTGTCGACGAATGTGTTGGACAAGATGCTCTAACAACTTTTATCGGCCATCACCACCAAACAGACCACATTAGAAGACAAATCCGTAGATATCGTGGAAAGGTAGACGATGTCGTTGATGTAGTAACCACAGACGGTTATTTGGTTAGACTAAAACCATTAATTATCACGCAAAAGAGAGTTCAAACCTCAGTTAAGCAAGTTATGCGCTCTAAGACGAGAGATCTACTTCTAGGATTTGCCGCAAAGAACACCTACTCCAAGTTACAAGAAGCAATTCTAGGCGGAGAACTTGAAGAAGATGTAAGAAAGGCGGTAAAACCAATCTATCCTATCAAATCAATTTCTATCAGGAAGAGTCAATTGTTACAAGCTGGTGTAGTAGATCAAAAAGGTCCTACTCTCGATGAAATTCATGCTGAAGAGGTAAAAACAGCTTCAGAACTGAAAGCTAAGAAAGCAGCGGCTTTAGCAGCAGCCATGGAAGATGAAGAAGAGGAAGCAGCAGCAACTCCTTCGATTCTAGACGCAGCAGAAGCCATGGAGCCAGAATCTGAAAAATCTAATGACGTTGTAGAAGCAGCAGCATCAGAGGTTGAAGAAACCAAAGAAGTAGCACAACAAGAGGCCACAGAATCAGTTGATCATAGCAGTATGACAGTTGCAGAACTGAAAGAACTCCTAAAGGCTGCTGGAAAGCCAGTATCCGGCAAGAAAGCAGATTTAATAGCCCGACTAGAGGAATAACCAACCAACCATTCTATTGGTGATGCCTAATGGAACGCATTGGCATTATTGGCGGTACAGGTTTAGTTGATTTTGAATTTAAAGACGGCCCTAATGAAGAATACCACATGTTCGAAAAAAGAACAGACAATGTGATGGTTCAAACAGAATATGGGCAAGTCCCACTGAAATGTATGACAATTAACATAATTGGCAGTGATGAAAATAAGGAATTATTCTTCCTCCAACGACATCATAATGGTGAACAAGCCAACAAACCACCACACTCAATTAATCATAAAGCCAATATGGCCGCATTAAAAGAAGCATGTTGTGATGTAATAATCTCAGTTTGTTCAGTTGGAACACTAGAAGCAGACTTCCCTCCTGGGAAAGTTGCTCTGGCAGACCAGTATATTGATTTTAGTGGAGTTGCTTCGACTTTCAGCGAAGAGTTTGCGACCTTCACCTCTGTTACGGAACCATTCTCAGCTGAATTAAACAAAAAATTAGAATCAGGATTAAGATCTTCCCAAGGATTTGACGCCTCCAATGAGCGGATGTATTACACTTACTGGCTCGCCCAAGGCCCTCATTTCGAAACAAGAGCTGAGGTAGATGCAATTGGTCTTCTTGGTGGACATATGGTTGGTATGACTATGGCAAGGGAAGTAAAACTCGCCAATGAATTGAATATACCATATTCAGCAATCTGTATCTCATCAAATTGGGCTGCAGGCAGAGAACCAGGCGATCCCGGCGCAAAATTATCTCATCAAGAGGTTTCTGCACAAGCTAACGAACGTTTAGAGCCTGTTTTTCAAACCCTATTCAATATTTTGAGGGATGAGTAAGAACTATTCTGTACCGCTGTCCCATCAACTGTATGGAAGGATTGAATGTTGAGGATTGGGTGGCTCACGAGCCGAGCAATGAATGGGAAGCAATGATGAAAAAAGTCGCACAATTTCATCACAAACATGATTTCGCAAGCAAAAATGGCCACGACATGGGTTACCGTATTGCTCTGACTGTGGAGGAATTGGGTGAACTTTCTGCCGCTATTACCAAGGGTAAACCTATCGAGGAATGTGCAGAAGAAATGGCCGACATTATGATTTTGCTGATGGGCCATTCGATTGCGATGGAAATTGATTTAAAGTCAGCCTTTGAAAAAAAGTATGCTAGGATTATGCAAAGAGAAGCATTGACTGGGCGTTTAGGCGTAAGAGTAACTGAATACAAAAATAAGTAGTTTTACTTATTTTGAGAGCTTTTGGAAAGTCATGTCGTATTGGTCACGTTGTGACTTTTCAACAAAGTTATGTTCGTCCAATGCAAATATCGACTCATCAATTTCTGGTGCAAAGGTATCTGGCTGGTCAACAGTACAGTGAATAATTGTACGGTAAATGATTTGTGCATAAGGCAAAAATAATTCATATATTTCGCCACCACCGATTACAAACAAATCCTGTGATTTAGCCATCTCAATTATTTCATCAAAACTTGCTGTTTCTACATCAGATCTATCACTTCGAGTTAACACCACGTGCCTTCGATTAGGTAGTTTACCTGGTAAACTGTCCCAGGTTTTTCTGCCCATTACTATGGTTCCACCACTGGTTATTGTTTTGAAGTGTTGTAGGTCAGTTGATTGACGCCATGGCAAATCACCATTTTTACCTATTGCGTTTTTTTCATCACAAGCATATATCATTATTATCATGTCATCAACTCAGATGGCGATTGGTGCTGATATGTGTGGATGGTGCTGATAATTTAGCACTTCGATGTCATCAAAGGTAAATTGGTCAATATCATCAATGGTTTCATTTAATTTTAATGTAGGTAAATTCATTGGTTCTCTGGTAATTTGTAAACGCGCTTGTTCTAGATGGTTGTTGTATAAGTGAGCATCACCGATTGTGTGAACAAATGTTCCTGGTTGAAGATCGCAAACTTGGGCCATCATGTGGGTAAGTAATGCATATGATGCAATATTGAAAGGTACTCCGAGAAATACATCTGCGCTTCTTTGGTACAGTTGACAATTTAATTTCCCATTTGCTACGTGGAACTGGAAAAAAGCATGACATGGCATCAATGCCATTTCCTCTAATTCTCCCACATTCCAAGCTGAAACAATTATTCTACGACTATTAGGGTTATTTTTTATCATGTCGATTGCACCAGTAATCTGGTCAATTATCTTGCCGTTTTTTGATTCCCAATGGCGCCATTGTTTGCCGTAAACAGGTCCTAAATCGCCATTTTCATCCGCCCATTCATTCCAAATTCTAACACCATTATCTTGGAGGTACTTTACGTTTGTATCGCCCTTCAGAAACCATAGT
>JAQXFJ010000017.1 GCA_029250385.1 Candidatus Poseidoniaceae archaeon
GCCCAACCATTCTCTATGTGGCTTTACTATCTGACCGGAATGACCTACTATTGGGCAGTATTTTCCCGAACGGCATCTAGAACAATTTTCCTTGGGTGGAAGTTCGACAGTCTTCCTTAACCGTCCGTACTTCCGTCTTGGCATGTAGGCGAATCAGCAAGAAGGTCTTTGAACAATTCGCGGGATTACTTCTTAGCTTTCTTAAACCAAGCCATCTTTGAGATTGGCGTTGATTTTGAGGGCCCAATTCTGCCGCCTTTAGTTGCAACATCCTTGTTAGTTCTCTCAGCCTTTGGTTTACTGGCTAAATCTTTAGCTTTAGTCGCTGCTTTCGCAGCTACTGATTTTGCCTTAGTGGCTGCAGCCTTTGCTTTTGCAGGGGCTTTTTTAGCGGCTGATTTTGCTTTAGTAGCAGTCGCCTTTGCTTTAGCGGGAGCTTGCTTAGCTGCTGCTTTAGCCTTGGCAGGCGCCTTCTTAACGGCTGCCTTGGTTGATGATGCGGCTTTTTTGGTGGCGCTAGAGGCTTTGTCTACCTTCTTTGCTGCGGCAGCAATTTTCTTGGCCAGAGCTGCTTGTAGTCCTGCTTTGACCAATTTTGTGGTACCTGCTGCGGCCACTTTGGAAATTGTATCTAATTTAGCATCGACTAATTTTTTGGCGGATGCTGCACCTACGCCCGGAAGTGAAGTCAATTTATTGGCTTTCGAATCTTTCTTGCTTGAACCCATGGTATCCCCAAACAGTCCACAGAAGAAGTAACTAATGAATTATTGCTTTAGATACATTTTCCCGCTTAATTCATTGGTAGTTAGTCGCAGCGCCCTACATGAGGGGCACAAATACTGATGTTGTCCTGCTGTGCCAAGTCTCTAGTGCGAAGGCTGAACACTGTGTTGAAACCGCAACTGGCTTACTGCGCAGAGCAAATTTCCCTGGAGAAAGCCGTGTAGTTTACTTGGGCAATGTTGCTGGGGCCATAATTAGAGCAATGGAATCGCCTGAAACCCCGGAATTTATCGAAACCCCTGGCTACAATGAACAAAAATGGCGATTAAAAACCACCAGTGGTGCAATGAGTGTTACCATTAGCTCTGAGCCGTATTGGGGGTTCGGACTATTCACTTCTGGATATTTGAATACGGTAGAAATATCGGGGCCAATCAATATTATAGCCAGATTAATCTTTGATCTTGATGCATCATTAGCAACCTCTCCATGGCGATTTAAGCATGCACGGTCAGTAAACAAATATCTTGCTAAAAACCATCCAGGAACCTCAATTGAAGCAAACGAAAAAACTTGGCAAACACTGATTAATCAATGTAAAAACGACTCTAATGAAATGATTCACGTCATGACTCAAGCGGTTGACAATATTGAGCAAAAAGTCAGCATGGTTAATGATTTTCAGGGTTGGTCAAAGGATAAGGCAATGGTCAACATTGCTGCTGCAAGATATGATTTAGCTATTGCAAAAGAGGCTTTAGCAGATCGCAATATGCCAAGCGTGGAGCGAGCTCTGGCACGCATAGAG
Organism: Candidatus Poseidoniaceae archaeon; assembly: GCA_029250385.1. Taxonomy (GTDB): domain Archaea; phylum Thermoplasmatota; class Poseidoniia; order Poseidoniales; family Poseidoniaceae; genus MGIIa-L1. The sequence continues at coordinate 1,535 of JAQXFJ010000017.1, forward strand.
GCTGCACTAATCGAGGCGAATCCGGACCACGCAATGAATGAAGATGACGGAGGGTTCAGCATGGATAAATCATTACAAAAAATTAGTTTCGACGAAGATTTGGTGATTAAATCAGTAGATGATGAGTCGATTCCCCTAATTGACCTAACTGAATCTGAATGATTTTTACGGCTAATAGTGGTAAAATATCACGCGTCGCGTTGATAAAGGGGTTACTACTCGGATGGGTTGGTTGAAATGGCGTCAAAGAAGAAATCCGATGGTAGTGGAATCCAACAAGCTGCTGGTCTTATTCGTTATTTCGACGAAGAATCTGAACACGCATGGAAGATTACTCCGCTACAAGTATACGGTGCTTGTATCTTTATTGGTGTCTTCTTTTACCTGGTAAATCAAGGCGTAGTTTCAGCAATTTGGAACCTGTTTTGAGGTCTAAATTGGACGAATCATAACTATTTTATTTTCTATTGTAGCCATTTTCTGGGCTACTTGCATTGCTGTATCCATATCTAATGTTGCACCAATGGTCTTTTGGCCGGTCGAATCATGAACTATGAGGCGATGAGTTAGATTATTCAACACACCTTCTTCAATTCGCTCAAAGACCCAGTGCTCATCTTCAATCCGAATCATGGCTGGAACATCAACCAGAGGCCCCATTTCTCTACCGATATCGGTAGTTCTTGTTTTCAGCCCTCTAAGATCTTTAATTGGATTCCAATTTCTAATCCTTGTCGGTGTTCGTGCTTTACGATTATTCTTTACTCCGCCTCTAAATGCTCTTGTCATAAGGGTCCCATCCCTTGAAGTCTGTGACTTCGTTCAAAGCAGTTCCCATCTATTAATAAGCAGCGCGATGATTTCTGCTGGGATTTAGACGGTTTTGATAGTGACGGGTTAATTCGTTCTAGCAAGGTGAAATTTCATTAGGCAATATGGCATAATTAGGATAGCAGGGCCAAATAGCAAAAAATTACTTACTGAATTGGAGGATAAAATCAAGCCTATAGTGAGAATCAATACCAAGCCAAATAATAGCATACTCTGTTGCATATTTGGCGATTTGACATCACACTCAACGGTACTTGGTAAGATAATACTCAAACCTGCGACTATCCAAAGTGAAGGGATTAGGAAAATAGCTAACGAATTGAAGATTAGTATTGCTGCGGGAGCGAAAACTAGCATCATCCTAAGCCACCAATATTCAGGTCGGGGCGCTGCATCAAAGCCATACCTGGGCAGAATTTGCGTCATTGAAATCAGTATCATTACTGAGGCAGTTAACCAGAATGCTTCGTGCAGATATCGATTGCCTTCATCAAAAACGGTTGAACTTCTCAGTAACAGACTGGTTATCACGACGATTATCAAAATAGCGCAAGTAGCCATTATGGCAAATGATCGACTACGTCCCTCACCGACTTTTAGTGCACCATCAAACTGTTGACCTGGCGCACAAATAAATGTCAAAACCAAGCCTTGTGACAAAAATATCAATGCCATTTTGACTTTATCAAACTGATTATCTATCACCCAATCGATAGTAAAGAACTCACTTGAGTAAAAGCCAAGCAACATTATCGCGCAAACTACGTACATTTTTAGCGAGGCCCGCAATTGTAATGTCTTGATTCCCGCATCTGAGTAATGGAAAGTCGAAATGGCGAATAACTCACCGCTAAAGGCGATGATAAGAATGCCAATTATCACTATTAACAAATTATAATCACCTGCAGCTGACATAGTTGGCTCCAGTGGCAAACTATCGGTGGAATAATAGTTGGATTCTGGGAAAAATACCCAAAAGGACAACAATGCACATGCTGCTACATAGACCATTACTCGGTTGCTAATCATCCCTTTTAGTTCATTACTAGAGCCCTTGAGGCTTGGTAAATATCTGGTCGAGAGTGAAAAACTCAACAAGAATAATAGCGCTATTTCTCCAAGACCATCGCCAGTAAATAATAGTTGTAAATCGGTTAATGAGGTCTCTGTTTGACCAAGCCGCTTGGCGACTTCGGTTTCTGTCACATCTCTGTTCATTATCGCTCTAGACCGGTAAATTACCAGGTAGAGTGTCATAATTATTGGCAGTGCTCGATAAATTATTTTTCCGTTACGAGCACCTTTCGGTGATAATCTGTTACAATACTGGTCAACTTTATTGGGAATTAGCCAGAGTACTAAACTGAAGATTAACGCTGGGAAAAACAGCGGTAATGAATCTCCCAGCATGACAGTTCTAGCAATATCTACCCCTTGAGGGTGGCGGAATCAACATAGCCATGATGCTTGAGCCCTATACATGGCCTATCAGCGCTGGACGCAGGAGGAACTGAGAGAAATCTCAGAGAATTCACTGCTAGCCAAGATGGTTGAAAGTCTAGGCATTGATGTTGATAACTGGCTAGATTATGCCGTTGATACGCTACCTGAAACCCTTAGATTAACCGGCAGTAGAACCGACATTGAGTGGACCAAAGCGGAACTGCGAACAATGGGTGGCGTGCCAATTCCTTGGATGCCAGAAGAAAGTGCTTGGCAAATGCCGTTTGCTAGAGGCAAAGCCCCAGAAGGTTATGCCAAGCGAATGATGTCGATATTACACGACTCTGGAAGAATCACTCGGCAAGAGGCTGCTAGCATGCTGCCGGTTGAATTGTTGGGAATAACTGATGAAACTGTGGTGTTGGATATGTGTGCAGCACCTGGTTCAAAAACGACTCAGGTAGCGGAAAAGCTCGCCCCTAATGGCATTGTAATTGCCAACGAACCGGTTGCTTCAAGAGTTAATATGTTGATTTCTAATCGTGCTAGGTTGGCTTTATCAAATGTGCTGATCAATCAACAAGATGGCCGACATATTGGTAGAATCCCCCCGCCCGGTTACGATGCTATTTTGGCTGACGTGCCTTGTTCTGGTTCTGCAACTACCAGAAAAAATGTCCAAGTTTGGCAAAAATGGCGACCATTGGACGGTCGAAGTTTATTCAAATTACAACTGACAATTGCCCAACGTGGCGCTAGAGGTTTACGACCAGGCGGCAAAATGATTTACTCGACCTGTAGTATTGACCCGATTGAAAACGAGGCTGTTGTCGCTGAATTACTGCGCACCTGTCCATGGATGGAATTAATTCCGATCGATTCTGCTACACTACCCGGATTAGTGATGCATGAAGGATTAGCCGCTTGGGATATACTAGATGATGAGTGCCAAAAAGTGACTATTGCTGGTGAATTGCCTAGACTTGCTGGACTTAACAAAGCCCAGGTTTGTCCCGCTACTAGAGCCGGAATTGACGAAGACTGTGATGAGGAAAGTGAGCAAGCAATTGCTGAGCAATTGCGTCTTACCAGGCGTCTTTATCACATGGACAATAATACCGGTGGATTCTATGTCGCCTTGCTCAGGCACCGCCCTGAAGCAACTCCTGAAGGCAAAGCGAGAGTATACATCTCTAAGCGCAAATTAACTGAAAACTCTGGTTGGGAACCAAAAATCATGACGATTAATCATACCAGTCGTCATGATACTAATCCTGCCGTTGAGGAAGAAATTGCTAGTGTGTCTAAGCAATACGGCATCACTGATAATCAGTGGTCTTGGTGGAAAAGAGGGCGCCGACTAAATATCACACCACGCACGGTGCTTGAGAGAATATACCACCCAATGTGTCCAAACAAAGATGGCAATTTATGGCAGAATAATACCTTTCATCCGCTGAAGATAATCCATGTCGGGATGCCTTGCTTTGTTAACAATAAAGGCACATGGCGAACGCGTCAAGAGGCAGTTCCAGCGATCGAAAACCATCTTGGAGATATATTGATTGAGATAGATAATGAAATGGTAATTCAGTTACTCAATAATGTCCCGATTCTAAAACAGGATGTCCTGCCGCCAAAGATGGTTGATTATTCAGGCCCAGTGTTGATGTGTAGTGAAATTGCTGGGTCGAAAGCGATCGTCTCGGTGTGGAGCGGCAACTGGCTGAGTCTGATGATAAATACCACCGAAAAAGACATACTAAGAGCCAAATTAGGCATACCATTTGAGGATGAACTAGAGGAGGAATGAGCATGAATAAATGGTTAGTTTGTTTTGTTGCAGCAATCTTGTGCCCCGGATTTATTGCGCTTTCAGCAGCGCAGCAAGATGCTGTGGCAAGGAGTGAAATTCCTGCAGCACTCCCGGTTAGTGAGTCGTTAACCGAATGTTTTGTCGACTTAGATACCACGCAGTGTAGTGCTAATTCACCTTCATCCTTAACGCTAAATTGGTGGTCTTGGAGTGATGAGACCGGTTCTAATTGGCCTGATGATGATGCAAAGGCGCGTGCTGGAGAACTGGGTCTAAATGTCACACAGAACAATTCAGTCAGTAATATCAACCAGCAAAATGAGGGACTACCAATCATTGAACTGACTGGTAATCTGTACCTAATTAGCGAACTTGAAGGTTATCGAATTGAAATACCAATTGACATGACACCCAATTATAATTTAACAGATTCAACAATAATGTATATTTTCCTGACTAAAGTCAATGCTATTGATGTCCATGACAGACAGGTTGCTAATCTAATCTATGAAATGAAACCTGAAATTGGCTTTAGTAATCAAGCCAACAATACCACTACAACAACTTGGATCTTAGCAGAATCGCATCTATCTGCTGCTGGTGTTGATATTGACCAGCATCCATATGATTGGCAGGTAACATTTGCCTTATTTGGTGGCACTGAACAAGACAATAACACCAGACTGCTCAGCCTCCATCAAGTTAGACTTGAAACCCAAACCGATAGCGTTGAGGTTGACGAATTCCTAATCCCAATTTTAGCCATCGCGTTTGCGATAATCATTATAGCTACGATACTTGGAAACATGTACAAAGAAGAGCACGGAATGCCAATCATTACCGGTTACTGGCACCGTGAGAAGGACAATTGTTTGGTGGTCGAATTTACTACTAAGAAACAGAAAATGGAAATTAAATCCTGTGAAGCTGAACTGCCATGGAAAATGTCATCGCGCTTCAAAAGTCGATTTATCGAGCCAAACCAAAGTGTGCAGGTTGAACTGAAATTCAAGCAACTGGATGCTAGTGATTGTCGACTAAATATTCGCTTAGAGGTTGAGGAACTTGGCGTATGGACGCAATTTTTGTCAATCCCCTCAATTTTATCTGATGAGTAACAAGACAAGTTTCAAGTTCAGTACCTCTAGGCAACATCGTTGATGGTATGAAATTAGACGATGTAGACAGGGCAATATTAAACGCACTACTAGAAGATGCGCGCGCTAGTCAAAGAAAACTTTCACGTGATGTTGGGGTCGCTCAAGGTACCATTACCAATCGTATTCGTCGAATGGAAGAAATGGGCATTATCAATGGCTATAGCGTAGTTATTGACCCTGAAAAAGTCGGTTGGTCAATGACCATTATGGCCGGACTACGTATTGCCAAGGGCCGCATGATTGACGTTCAACAGAAAATCGCCGCTGATCCTCGAGTATTTTCGGTCTACGACGTCACCGGTGACTGGGATTCATATGTCTTAGCCAGAGTCAAAAATCGAGCAGATTTAGATGACTTAACCAAAACCGTGTTTACTCTAGAAGGCGTGACTAGGTCGTTTACCCACGTAGTGTTAAACACCGTCAAAGAAGATGGCCTGCCACAGCCTGCTCCAGTAAGCAATGAAGAATAAGACATTTGAATGATGGGAAATAGGGCATACTATGGGTACCAACCGAACCATGGCTATTTTACTGGCATTTGCGCTACAACTTTTGATGGTTGGTGCAACTGCAGCTCCACTAGCAGACACTGCTAACCCAATCGGTACTTACGAGAACATGAACGATGATTTACGTGAAGAATTATATCAGTCTGAGTACAGTGAAATATTGCCAGTCATCTTCCAACTTAATTCCCCAGTTACTCAAATTGACCTGACAACTTTAGAGCAATTTGGTGCTTCAGTACTTGGCGATGCTCCTCTGGTTGACGGTGGGTTGTTTGAAGCAACTGCTGAAGATATCAGACGCATTTCTAACTGGGATCGCATTGAATACTTGGAACTTGACAAAGAATTAGATTTCTTCTACCTACCTGCCGAATGGGGCGGTGACCCTACTGACCCTAGTGCTATGATGCATGAAACAACTCACGTGGTCAAAGCCACAGATACTTGGAATCGAGTTATCATCAATCCAGCAGGCGCCATTGAATACGATGTTGATTTGTCATTTAGTGAATGGGACGGCGATGGCACGGCAATTGTTGACTTGGATACTGGCGTAGATGCTGGACACCCAGATTTCGATTACCTTGAGCCATGGACAGGAGAGAAAGTAATCTATTCTGCTAAATTTGACGGTGTCTGGACAGAGACAAGAAATTCAGATACCTCATCTGGCCACGGAACTCACGTTGGTGGTACAATTGCCGGCAACGGTGATGCTTCGGCTGGCAGAAGAGCTGGTGTGGCAAAGGGCGCTCAATTGGTCGCATTAGGCACTGGTGACGGCGCTTCTATCTTCGCGGCTGAACAAGGGCTTGAGTGGACCTATGTCCATTCGGTACCTGGCCAAAACCCATATCACATTCGAGTGGTTTCTAACTCATGGGGTACTGATGGGGATTACGATCCTAACGGCGTTATTGCCCAACTAACTGACATGTTAACTTTCGACAATGGTGTAGCTGTAATCTTTGCTGCGTCTAATTCTGGTGGTTCTGGTGGCGATGGTGAATGTACTGGAGATTTGCGAACTAACGTTTACGCCAATACACCTTCAGCAATTTCGGTTGCTGCCCTAACTCATGATGGAACTGCAGTTACTTCATTCTCGTCAAGAGGCTGCATGAATCAACAACACACCTGGCCTGATGTTAGCGCCCCAGGCAGAGACATCTGGGCAACTGCTCCACGTGGTACCGCAATTGATGCTTCAACAAAGTTGCAGGGTGACCTGTACTACATGGCAATCTCGGGAACTTCCATGGCAACACCACACGTTGGCGGTATGGCTGGACTAATTCTTGATGTTGCACCGTCACTTGGTGTCGCAGATTATCATCGTGAAGACCATGACTTTGTCAGCAGCCTAGTTGGTGGTGATGGTACTGCTGCATATGGTCAATTTGAAAACTGGGATGAAGAAAATTTCAGCCGTATCCATGAACTAGAATTAATTCTAGAATTAACGGCAGTCTATGAGGGAATGGAAAATTCATGTGAAGCAGGTAATGATGCTGATGCTTGTAGCGACATACCTGAACAGTGCTATGTCAGCGCTACTGGTCAATGTCACGATTGGCGTGTTGGTCACGGCCTTACTGATACTGATGCTGCCGTAGCCTTAGCAAGAACTCTACAATTGATGAGAGACCAAGACGGTAACGGAATTGTTGACCATCCAGAATACACCGTATGGGATGCTTGGGAAATATACGAGAACATGATGGGTGAGAAAACTATCAGCCTAGACACCGACCGAGTACGCCATTCTTGGAAAGGTGACTGGAACCATTTCAATAATGGTGCATCTGGAGCAGTATACTATACCGAAGATTCCCATTATGTGTGGATTCCAAACGGCACAGAAAGACTCGAAGCAATGTTTACTGCTGCAGAATTCGAAACTGAAACCGGTCAAGCAGGCCAAGTTCAGTTAGAAATTGATCTCGGTGAAGATGGTAGTAATGACGCACAAGGACAAGGCGACAGATTGGCAGATTCTTGGTATTATGACTTGGATGTTGATTCCTCTTCATGGGGCAAGTGGGCCCATTTTGACGTTACAGGGCAAGCAATAACTTTGTTTGGCCTGATTGAAGACCCTGAATTCTTTGAATCGAGGATCCCATATACTGTCGATGTAATATTGACCTTAGATGTGACAGAGCCAATCGATATTGCCTTTGAGCAAAAAACCGATTACTACTCTGACCTTGACCCTGCCACTCCTTCGGAAAATTATGACGCCTCAATGGACGGTATGCTGACCTTTACTCGACAAGTTTACGACCAACAAGCAGTGGTTGACTTGATAACTCCTAAGGATATGAGTGACGATAAAGAATCTGAAGGCTTCTTTGCAGCGCTTGGTGAAATATTCTCCAATTACGGCTTTGCTATGTCATCTATGCTGATTCTGTTCATGCTGATTGCTGGTGGTGTGGGCTATACAATCAACTCACGAAGACAGGAAGAAGACGAGTTTGCTAGTGAAAGCAAAATAGTTGAAGCGGAATTACTCGATGATTAATCATCGGCCAATCTTTGCTCGGCTAATTCAACATATTCCTGACTAATATCGTACCCGATATAACTGCGTCCGGCTTTCTTGGCGGCTAGTGCAGTTGAGCCTGAACCAATAAACGGGTCTAGTACGACATCACCTTTGAAGGTGTAAAATTCGATACAGCGCCTCGGTAGTTCTTCAGGGAACGGT
>JAQXFJ010000022.1 GCA_029250385.1 Candidatus Poseidoniaceae archaeon
TCTTGATAATACATCAATAACTACCTCACGGGTAAAACCAGCTTGTATAATGTCATCAGCATCCATAGTATGTTCAATGTGGAGGCGTAATATTTCATCTAAGGTTTGATAGGGCGGCAGCGAATCTTCGTCCTTTTGATCAGGGGCTAATTCTGCAGAAGGTGGCTTACTCATTGTCGAGGAATTGACCGGTGTTGGCAGGCCAGATTGTGACGCTCTTGAATTGAATACTTCAGCAAGAGCATAAACTTGCATCTTGTATAAGTCTCCAAGCGGTGTGTAACCACCAGCCATGTCGCCGTAAAGGGTGCAATAACCCTGAGCTAACTCTGACTTGTTGCCAGTTGCAACAGCCATTCTACCTTCTGCATTGGCGTGGGCCATGACAATAATACCACGCAGCCTTGATTGGATATTTTCACTAGCCACAGGACTACCACTGGATAGAACTGAACCGATTTGAGTTTCTAGAGTTGAATGCATCTCATCAATTGATTCAATCTTGAACTGCATGCCTAGGGCTTGTGCGGTATACTTGGCATCATCAAGCGAATGCTGGGAGGAATATCTGCTTGGCATAGCAATTCCAAGGACATTTTTTGGTCCCACTGCTGCACAAGCCACGCACGCAGCAACTGCAGAGTCGATACCTCCAGACAAACCGAGAACTATTGCGTTAATACCTGATTTGCGACAATAATCGGCTAGCCCCGTAATGACTGCATCAGTAATATCTTCAATCAATTCAGCCGATTCTTCATGCCCATCAGATTCGCTGGGTATGATCTTAATCTGATCGTTACCAATTGACAGTGCATCGTCTCCACCCATGGCAATCCATCGGCAATTTTCTGGCTGTTCTAAATCGACCATCAATACACCTTCTTGCCATGATGGTGCTACAACAACCACTCCATTTGGCCAGGCAACTAATGAACAACCATCAAACAATAAATCATCATTACCGCCAACTTGATTGGCTAGCAAAAACGGATGCTGTAGTGTTGAGGCAGCAGTACGACACACCTTGATTCTAGAGCCGACTTTATCGGCATGATACGGGGAAGCAGAAAGGTTGACTGTGGCATCAAGTTTTACTCCTTGTCGGCCCCATTCAGCGATATTTTGAATCGGATCTTGACCATATGATGACGGTGTCAAACCCGCAATTTGCCAAGCATCCTCACAAACCGTGACACCAAGATCCATACCGCCAATCGCTCGACAAATACCTGACCGGTTAGAGGGGTGAAAATAACGGGTCTCGTCAAATACATCATAAGAGGGTAGTAATTGCTTTTTGGCGACAATTCGATTGGTGTTTTCTCCGTTTGGTTGGGCATTTAGTAGACCCGAGCGAACCACACCGTTGGCCGGTAAGCTACGACTGTCTTCTGTGGGCACCGGAGTACCGACAAGTACTGGAATCTCAACATTTAGCGATGTTGCCTTGTCAAATGACATATTGATGAAATCAGGTTGTAATAACAAATCTCTTGGAGGGTATCCGCTGATTGCTAGCTCTGTACTAACAGCCATTGCAGCCCCATTTTCCTTAGCAATACTCGCCAAGCGCTCAATACGATTAGCATTGCCAAGCAGATTACCAACTGTTGAATCAACTTGTAGTAATCCGATAAGTTTGGACAAAGTTCTCACCGTGGTCAATTGAATTTGACAATGTCGCCATTCTCGTCCTTGTACCACCACTCATTAGTATCTTTGTCATGATACCACCAGTAGCCGTCAGCACCCATTACCCAATCTGTTTCAGCTTCTGCTGAGGGGGTAGTTTGTGTCACGCCAAGTGCTGCTGAAGCAGCAGAAAGTGAAGATGCAGGTTGGATTTCTTGAGTATTTACTGATGACTCTGCGGCTGCATAATCGACAGCATCTTCATCTTCATAGTCATCATAGTCATCTTCTTCCATTTCTGAGGAATATTCATCCCAATCATATTCCGAACGAGCGCCTTTGCCTCTGGTTGCTTTACGCGCCCACAGTAATCCTGTAGCGATGATTGAAACAAAAATAAGTGCAACAAGTGATCCGATGACTGGGTTGACATCGCCAAATAGATTCTCGACAAACCCTTGATCTCTAGCAGGCCTTACATCTACGGTTGGGCCTTTGGAGGTTTGACCGTTATCAAGTTCGACCTCAATCCACTGAATACCTTGTGAAGTAGGAGCCCAGTCAACTGTAATCAGGCCTTTTCCTCCAGCAGGAATATCAATGCTTGGGCGTTGAAGAACGTCTTTTGAACCATTAAGTTTGACTACATACACAGTAGCGTCAACTGTTCCATCTAGTGACCCTGTAT
>JAQXFJ010000191.1 GCA_029250385.1 Candidatus Poseidoniaceae archaeon
GAGTGTCCTTTGGAGCAGGAACAGGCGAATTTAGCATGATCTGTGTAACTACTGCAGGACACGTTATGTTCATGGATTCTGAACTCCAATGTGTTCCAGATGCGACCGAATCTAGCGCAGGCGGTCAGTGGCAAGGGTTCGCTCTTGGTGCAGGAAAGACCAACTTCCAATACAATGGTAACGGTATGCTATGGCAGGTAAGAGATGTTGCTCCAGACCCAGATACAACCGCACCATCAATTACTGGTGGCGTTATTGGCGACTCACACTCATTGGATAGAACTATCACTGCTACTATTTCTGACACAGCCACATACGACACAGGATTAGATGTTAGCCCAGTTCCAGGCGTAGGGCCTACCCTAGACCTGACAGTTACCAGTGATACTGGTGTTGTAACAACATCACTCGTTGCTTTGCAACCAGTTGGGGACAGAAATTCATGTGTTGAAACTGCATGTGAATGGACTGCAGACATTACTGGCTTAGCTAGAGGTGACACTGTGAGTTATTTCATCACATCTAAGGATACATATCCACCAGGTGCTAATTCTGTTACCACTGCTACTACTACATTCGATGTAGCCAACCCTACCAATACTTTGGTTGTTGAGTGGCACGAATACGCTTACAGTTCATCTGCATCTCAACCATGTAGCATGCAAGTAATCATGTATGATGTTACTAACGAATTTGAATACCATTACGATGACAATTGTTATGTTGACGACATAGTTGGATTAGTTGGTGTTAGAGAAGATGCAAGCAATGCTCTTCAGGTAAGAAACGACCCAACATCGAGATACAGTACTTACACAAGTGGTACAGATCCTGGAAACCCACATATGTCCAATATTAGATTTACATTAGATGATTCTGGAGAATATGTGTATGAATATTTCGACCTAGGAATGGATTTCCTTCCTTTGGCATCATCATCCCAAACAATTCCAGTTAGATCTACAACATTTAGCAATGATAACAACTGTGACTCTAATGCTGACTTTGCAAGCAATGGTTTGTATTGTGCAGGTAACTTTGACATCCCAGATGACTTTGACTTTGAATTCTACGGCGACAGTTACTCTGGCGCTGACTCAAATAATAGAATACACGTCATAGGAAGCGGTATGTTGTACTTTATCGACAATGGCGATACCGGGACATACAGACACGAAACTGGTTGGAATTCTAACGGAGCAATGTATGACATAGACTCTGCCTCGACTCTATTCCCTGACGAAATGATGTCCCCTTGGTGGTCAAGAGAGACCATGGATTACTGTTACTCTTCAGGTTCAAGGACTTGTGAAGGTGTTTGGTACAGAACATTACCATTCGACGGACAAGGAAAGACAGTAACAGCAGATATTGTTGATGATACTATATGGTATTTGATTGACAGCCCGATTAAGGTCAACCCGACATCTACTGATGGATACTTGTCAATTACCGCAGACTTGACGATTCAACCAGGAGTTGAAATCATAATCGGCGAAGACAAAGGAATCTCTTTTGATGGTGGATTGCAAGCCGACGGAACCTGTGCTCAGTTTACCGCTATTGGATCTGGAAGTGACAGAATCACCTTTGACGTAGACACAAGTTTGAACGCCAATGCACTTTGGCATGGATTAGCATTTACTAATGATTGTGGAGGCCAAGGTGAAACAGGTAGACACAATTTCGACATGGTCGATATCAGTAATACTAACCACGCTGCAATACAAGCTGGTAGCAGACCTGCTGATCCTAACGGACCAAGTTGTGGAACTGCACAACAAAATTGTGACATCGGTGAATTCGTTATGAATGACGTCACTTATTCTAACGTAGACTCTGCATTCTCTCATGGTAGCGGACAAGGTACAGTTGTCACAATGTCCAACTTCGCAGTGAACAACGCAAGAAGTGCTTGTTTCAACTTTGCTGAAAACACAATTGCAACACTAACTGGTACTGCTGGTTCTCCGTCAACAATGAACGGCTGTAACACTGATGGCTACAGTTGGGGCGGAGCTGTTGTTAGCATGCCAGGAAGTACAAGTGGAGAATTAATTATGTCATATGTTGACATAGTTGATTCGGATGTATCTCTAATTAGAGTAGACTTGCAAAAAGTAACTATTAGTGATGTAACAGCGACTACCACCAATAACGTCAATTGGAATCCTGATACAAGCAGTACATGGAATACCGAAAACTCTGGTGTTAGTATAGCACTGAGTCACGGAACTAATTCAGAGGTAATGATTACGAATTTCGATGCGCAAAATTACCATCACGGATGGATTTGTGCAGTTAACAAAATACAACTAAACAATGTAAATTTGGGAACTGGTTTCGCTAATGATCACTACTTCGACATTAACCCTCACTGTGGTGCAATTACCAGTTCTGCAGGTACTTATGGGGCAGATTCAGTATTTGATGGCTTCACTGTGCCAGAGTTGACTATGTACAGAACCTTCCCGGGTACTGCTAACGATATTCAAGTCTCAGGTGAGTTGAAGATGTCGGAGTTCGCTGTTTCTGGTGCTCCAACTGATGCAATAGCAATTACAGATTCTACAGTCGTGGGTAAATTCATCTCTGATGGCTGTGATGCAAATATAGAAATCTCAGAATCCACATTTGGACAACTAGATTCTTTCTGCCCAAGTGCGGTTGGATCTAGCTCGATAAGTATGGTTAACTCGGAAATTGCCCATGCAACGTCCAACTCTGCTCTATATCTCCAACAAACAAACGGAATATTTGTCAACGTTACTGTAACAAGCAGCACAATTAGTGCTTCTGGGCCGTACCTAGCATA
>JAQXFJ010000025.1 GCA_029250385.1 Candidatus Poseidoniaceae archaeon
CAGCTGGTCCATTTCTCCAGCACTACCAGCAGGACTCAACTTCGGAACCAACAATGGTACGATTTGGGGAACGCCAACGGTTCTACAACTAACACCAGTAATGTACACAATTACCGCAAGTAATGCTAATGGCTCATCTTCCACGACCATCAATCTAACAATTATCGATGTACCTCCAGGTACGATAACATATTCACCACACGATATGATACTAACTAAGAATGAATTGATGACGCCGAATGTTCCAACGATTAGTGGTGAAATCACCAGTTGGGAAACCTACCCAACCAACCTGCCACCAGGGTTGAACTTTGGCGCCAATAATGGAACTATTTGGGGCACACCTTCGATAATTCTAGTCTCGCCGATTACTTACACAATTTGGGCAAACAATAGCGGTGGCTCTTCTTTTACTACGGTCAACATCACCATCAATGATCAAATACCGTCAATATCATATGCACCAGATGACTTTATCTTCACAGTGAATGATACAATTTCACCGTCTATAGATCCAATCAATAATGGTGGAGCCGTCATAACATGGACGATCAATGCAACTTTACCTGCCGGTGTCTTTTTCGGCGCCAATAATGGAACTATTTACGGTACTACAACACAATTATGGCCACAGCACACATATCTAATCACAGCGACTAATACTGGTGGTTCAAGTTCAGATTACCTCAATATTACTGTAATCGACGAATTACCAAACAGCGTCACATATCCACAAGATAATCTAATTTTGACCAATAATACAATCAGTTCAGATCTACCAATAAATCCACAAATGGTCGGTCCTGGCACAATAGTCACATGGGAGGCTAATGCCTCTTTACCACAAGGTTTGACATTGAACAGCAATACTGGTCAAATATCTGGAATCCCAACGGAGTTATGGCCAAAAACTGCTTACACGGTTTGGGCAAATAATAGTGGTGGTTCAATCGCAATTAACTTCAACATAACAGTCAATGATCAACTTCCAACATTATCTTATTCACCAGATATTCTCGACTTGACCAATAACACTGATAATGTTGACCTTCCACTCAATGCCACATTGACTGGGCCTGGTGAGATACTCACATGGGAAATCAATGCCAATTTACCAGATGGATTAATTTTCGAGACCAGTAACGGTACAATTTGGGGTGTGCCAACTAAGCTTTGGCCAACAACTGTATATACAGTTTGGGCAAATAATAGCGGTGGTTCAGTCAATGCAACGGTAAACATCACTGTGAACGATGAAGCTCCTGATATCTCTTACAATCCAGACTGGTTTGTATTGACAAGGTACGTGGATATGTCGCCAACAGCAGTACCAGCCAACGCAGGTGGTGATATACCTTCCACTATCATCCAATCATCAGGTGTGGGCACTCAAAGTGTATCGATGGCTATTGATTCGAACGGCTACTTACACATATCTTACTACGACGAGACCAATAATAATCTCATGTACGCAACCAATGAGGGCGGTACTTGGGTTACAACCACAGTTGATAGCAGGACAATTGTAGGAACACACTCGTCCATCGCAATCGATTCAAATGATGATGTACACATTGTTTACGAGCTTAT
>JAQXFJ010000029.1 GCA_029250385.1 Candidatus Poseidoniaceae archaeon
CCTTGAGTTGTGTATAGGTCTTCTAGAGGAAGGGATAGAAGTAGATATACAATCCAAAATCAAAACTCTTGATGAGAAATATAATAGTTTAACTAAATCAAAATACTATATCGAAATACTAGAATTTTTCTATGCCAATGATTTAGTTTTAGAGCAGAATATTGATCATGAGAGAATATTTCTTTCAGATAAGTCACCGGTAAAAGTCGATAAAATATTTGACCCGAAATCTCTAATGAAGCCAATAAATTATCAACCTCCGAAAATTAAGTTACCAGAAAATTTCCCACAACAGAAATTAAAAGTCGCTTGTATAATGGATGAATTTTCATTTAACTCATATCAAGATGAGTTTGAGTTATTGAACTTATCATTGTCTAATTGGGAATCTGAACTAGAACAATTCCAACCAGAAATGTTCTTCCTAGAATCGGCATGGAAAGGTAAAGATTTCGAATGGGAGCATAAGATTAACCGTTTAGATCAAGAATTATTAGAAGTATTAAACTGGTTTAGGGTAAATAAAATACCTATTATATTTTGGAACAAAGAAGATCCTGTTCATTTCAATACTTTCTTGTCAGCAGCAAACCAGTGTGATTATATTTTCACTACTGATATAGACTGTATTGGAGAGTATAAGAAGAAGTTATCTAATGAGAATGTATACCTTCTTCCATTTGCAGCAAATCTAAACCAAACCAATCCAATTATTTCAACAAGGAGAAAGAAAGGTGCATGTTTTGCTGGAGCATATTATGTAAAATATTTAGAGAGGGCTAAAAATCTTTCTTCGATGATTTCAGCTATTTCAGAGAAGATGGAATTAGATATTTATGATCGATTTTATGGAACTTTAGATGAGAGATATACGTTTCCAGAACAATATCAAAAATATATATTAGGAACACTTTCTTATGATCAAATCGATATCGCTTACAAGGGTTATGAATATGGAATAAACATGAATTCAGTCAAGCAATCGCAAACAATGTTTGCAAGGAGAGTATTCGAATTAATGGCATCAAATACCTTAGTAATCAGTAATTTTTCAAGAGCCATGAGAATGCAGTTTGGTGAGTTAGTAATCTCTTCCGACGATGAAAGTGAAATAATTAGCGGTTTAGAATCCAGTATTGAATTGAGAAATAAAATGGATAAAATAAAATTACTAGCATTAAGAAAGACATTACTTACCAACTCATATAAGCAGAGAGCGGAATATATAGTAACAAAGGTTTCAGATACAAAAAAGATTTCGATTTCAGATAAAATTACTGTTATAGGATTAATTGAAGATGTAGAAGAATATAATTTAGTTCTGCAAAGTTTTAATCGTCAAACCTATGTCAATAAACAACTTTTGATAATTACGGATAATGATTTAGAAAAACACATTGAAGGTTCTCATATTTTGATTAAAAAATCAGATCAAAATTTTTCTAAAAAACTTAAAAAAGTAATTTCATCATCACCCTTTGTATCATTTTTTAAATCAAGTGACTATTACAGTCAAAACTTGTTGTTAGATTTAGTGCTAACAAAAAATTATACTGATTCTGATATTATCACTAAGCAGATATACCATTCATACAATGGTGAACAAATAGTAGTAAATGTCAACGCTAATCAACTTGAATATAGTTTTGTTGAAGCAGCAAATTTAGATTGTTCAATCATAAAGAATAACGAATCAACATATAAATTGATTAATCAAAAATGTCACTCTTCAGGAAATAATTTTGATTTCAGCAAATTTAAAATTATTACTACAGATAGGTTCAATTATTGTAGGAATTATGACCATCAAAAAGATAATTCTGACATTTTTGACAGTGAAACATTAGGGGTTGATGAAGGTATTGTGATTACTGATTATCTTTCTCTTGCGGAATCAATTTCAGTGGATGCAGGAGTAATTTCCTCTGATAATGCAATTTCTAAAGAATGGTTTTTTGAAAATTTATCTATAAAGACAGATGATAGAATCGAGATGACTTTAGAGGATGAAGGACTATTGATCACTTCTAAATTAAGCCCTAATGAGCATAAATATATTTATTCAAAACAAGATATAGTTTCGAAAGATGTATTGCAAGAGGTCCCAGGATTATTTTTCGAAAAGAGTCCCGGCTTGGATATTATGTTTGTAATATTATATCTCGACAATAAAAAAGAAAGGCTTGGTAATCAAGTTCTTACAGCTAATACTAATCATCTTTTAGAGATTCCAAATGGCACTGAATTTCTCCGATATGGGTTAAGAATACGTTCATCAGGTGCCTGTGTAATT
>JAQXFJ010000194.1 GCA_029250385.1 Candidatus Poseidoniaceae archaeon
TGATTATATCAAAAATACAGGGATTGGATTTGTTGGTACCAATAATCATAATCAAAAATTTCTTGTTATTTCTCCGATGAAACTAATTCATATGAGCGATGATAGTATTAGCTCAAAACTTGTTGACTTTTCTACTGCGAATCCTACGAGAACCGCTCTTGCTGGAAGAACTGCTGATATTAATGGAAGTGCTGAAGTTAACATCATATTTTCTCGTGAGTCTCCAAATAACGAAAATCATGATATGATTTCTTTGGATAATCTAAATTTAGATTTTACAACTATTGGAGATTATTATCAGCATAATTCTACAAATATAAAATTGAATCGATTTGCTTTAGATAAGTGTCTCAAAAATTACAGATTTGGAGTAAAGTATAATCCTGTCTAATTATCCTTGTGAGTTGGAACCCATGTAGTTCTGCAACAACCTTGCTGAAGACTTTGGATAATCTTCATTGAAAGAACCTCGTAACGGATAGAGGTTAACTAAGGGTTCAACCGTAAGGCCTATGCATGATTCTAATCACCACTGACTTATGGAGGGATTATCCCATGAAGCTGATTCTGGTACAACCCCGATAGAGAAAAATTCAGGAAATCGCAGAACTCTATACTTAGCTATTGGCTCTACTCTAGCCTTTTCCCTATACTCAGTCCTAATTTTAGATCCAGTTGGTAAATGCTTCAGGCTAGAAGATAGTTCAAATTCATTGGGACTCACGTTCAGTTATACTTTGCAAATGGTTCAAGACTTCTTTGAATTAAGAAGTCAAGATCAACTTGGCTGCTACAAGAAATTCCTACAAATATGGGATGTGATATTTGCAATCATCTATGCCTCGATGTATTGCTTTTGGATAATGTATTTCTTCCATGAACGTCGGATAATTATGGTGGTGCCTCTTCTTGCCATGGTTGCAGATTGGGCTGAAAACTTTATTGAAATAATGATGATAAACAGCTATCTCGATTCAAACACAATTTCTCAAAAACTCGTTTCTGTAGGATCAGGAATCAACATGTTCAAATGGATTTTCTTAAGTCTAACATACCTGATTCTCCTTATTGGAATTGCAAAAAAAATTAAGTCTGCTCTTGTTAAATCAAAAAAGAAATAAAATCCTTGTGAGTTATTACTTTTCATAATTACAGGATTAGGTTTGTGCAGGGCAAAGATTTATTGCAATATTTGGAGGGCATAAATTATGGTAGATATTAGATGTGGTAATTGTAAAGAAACCTTTGAGATTGAAAGTGCAGATTATTCTGCTGATTATGATTGCCCTCATTGTGATAGAAATGTAAAATTTACTACAGAACTAGATAAATGGGTAAAAAAGATATACTCAGGAGAGATTAATTATGACTTTTTGTTACAAAAAAAAGTTACAAATAACAGATTAGTGAGTGTAATAATGAGTTCCACGTTTATACTATTTGGTAGTTTTAGTCTGCTAGCTTGGATGTTCATCATAACTATTCCAATAGGCATATGGTGCATCAAGGTGGGTTTGGAAGAATTGTTTTCTGAATCTATAACGGTCGAAACTTTTTGTGTATTTGACAAATCAAACTCAAGAATTGTACTTTTCGTTCATGAAAATGGTGAATTAGTTGAGTCATCTGAAACGAAAATAAAAGTTGAACCAAGGTGTAAAATTGTCAGCTATAGTTGGTGGTCAGGCGGCCATGACACTGGATCAGCTGTCACTAAAGTGTTTATTACACAGAAAGATAATCCAATTAACTTTATTACAAATTGTCCAGAGGAATTTGCTAAATATCTGGGAATTGATTTTGTATTCAAAGGGTATTACGATCATAAGGAAGCAATTCCTGAAAATTCCCATGAATGGTTAGAATGGTAGTAATAGATTAATGAAATATAATCCTTGTGAGTCGAGAAGTTTCTGAGAATTTATCCGAATAAAAAATCAACCAATGATACATAATCACCCGATAAAAGTGAGATTGGCAGGATTAAAAAGAAATAAACGCCAATAATTAACACAAAGATGGTAATAGTAAAATATAGTGCTACCAAAAGAATTCCCAAAACAACTCCAAAAATGGAAGCACCAACATATGAAGAAACTGAGTTTTTGGAAGGTTCATTTTCTAAATTCATTACTCGGCTAGATTCCGGATTTATTGGCACCCAACTTCTGCCATCTTCGCTTAATTGCATACCTCTTGCTTTTGCTTGAGCGAT
>JAQXFJ010000040.1 GCA_029250385.1 Candidatus Poseidoniaceae archaeon
ACCCAAATGCAACTAAAATCGTCTTACCTGTTTCTGATGAAGGTCCTAAAGATGGAGACCCATCCCAACAAGCAGACGATATCAATTCAATAGATGAGGCTCACGATAATTGCGTCAAAGCTGGTGTAATCCCAATTGGTCTATATGGACAAGGCTACGGCGGTGCAGGCAGTATTCAGTCTCACTTCCTTGACTTGGCTAAATGTCCAAATGGCGTTGTATCAACACAGGCAAGAAACTGCCCTGGTGCTGATCCGTCAAATAATCCTAGAACAGTAAATGCTGGAGGGCAAGCCTACGAATTCCCATCTGGCGGCGGCGGAGCAGGTGCTATGGCTCTATTAGTAGAAGCAATGGTATTTGTTGCAACAAATAATTCTAGAGAAATCTACATGACCGTATTAGACCCTTACGCTAAGATGGAAAACGACATAACTTGGACTCCAGGAGCAACTGGTCACAGCGTGGTCAATGGCAATTATATCGAAGATACAGGTCCAGGGGAAGAAGGGCATCTTGTCGTAGTCAACGATACACGAGTTACTATTGATGATGCGTACTCATTCCATCCCTCAATTGGCGTTGATATGCAAGGTAACACACACATTGCATGGATGGATGGCAGAGATTATGGTTTTGAAAAGTCTGCCAATTATGAGGTATATTACACAAAACTACGATTACAGGGTGCTGGAGCATTTGACGGTGCTGAAGAAGGTCTCTCTACTTACGCGATCAAGAAAATAGAAGACACTCCTATCTCGAATGTGGAAGGACTATCTGGTTTGGCGGCTAATCGTCCTTGGTCTGGACATTCGATATACCCGTCCTTGCTAACAGATGATCAAAACAATGTTCATCTCGCATGGGTGGACTCTGGAAATGTTACTGCCGGGGAAGAGGTACAGTATACTAGATTGAATCAGACAGATCTTACTGGACTGGGAGAGTTTGCTCTTGATCCTTGGGATATTGTCTCAATTACCTCATGGGCCAGCAATAAGTTAGGGACAGATACAGGTGGTAGGCCTGAGATAGGAATACCTCCTGCATTTGCCAATGATTTAGGAAGCGGAGCTCACGTTGGCTGGTCGGATAGAAACAAATGTAATGATGAGCAAAATGGTGCATTTACCATTTGCTATTCACATGTTCTAACTGGGCAAGTAGATGTTGAATTGGCTCTGGGTGAAACGTTCTATCACGTTATTGAACCAGGTGAACAAACACTTTACAACATGACAATGAACAATTCAACTCCGGGAGATATTGATTTAGTTGCAGATACTTATGGAATAAATGTTTCAGGAGTGCCAACAAATTGGACCGTGCAACTATTCTTTGCCAACAATCAAACCCAAATTACTCCGACTACACCAATTTATCTAAAAGGTGGAGAATTCATTAATTTCTATCTAAGAGTTCAAGCCCCAACCATTTATCAAGCGAATGAAGATGAATTGGCGCAAATAGTAGTCACTGCAAAGTCCTACAAAGACCCAGCCATAAGATCCGATCTGACTACTCTGACTTTGATGGATGTTGTTCATGGAATAAGTCTAGATACATCGCTGAGTGTACAAGATATCGAACAAGGAAGCCAAGCAACCTTCTCAATAACGATTACTAATACCGGGAATGTTCAGGATAGTTTCCTTTTCTGGGACCCAAATACCTTGGAAGGTCAGCAAGAATGGTTACTACCATTTGGTTGGGAGATCACTTTCCCGCTGCGTGTCGAACTGGATCCTGGTAAATCAACGACCAAAATACTCACTGTAAAGGTCCCATCAACAGAAGACCCAGGTGCATTTGTAATCTACTTGAAGGGTTGGTCCGAAGGAGAACCGATTAAATCAGTAGACAAGGGGACTTATGATATTCTTGAACTAGGAATCTTCGTATCCATACAATCCGAAGGAAATATTGTCTTCGAAGAATTACTCCCAAAGGACAGTGAAAAAGAAGTAATGGCCGGACAGTGCCACACCTTTGAACAAGATGTTACCAAGAACTTTGAGTCCGGAAATCTAATCTTTAGCACCCCTGGCGCTCCAGATGAAAAGCCAGATGATATCGATGAGGCTACTTGGGCACAATCAAACTGGGTATTGGATGTTGATTTCTCTCAAACTCTTGGAGGAATCGATGCGGCTCTTGGCACTCCAATCGAGTGGAAATTAGATCCAGGTACTACATTCAAGACCTATATGGTTAGAATTACTCTTTGTGTTCCAGAAGATGCTAGCATCGGCTCTAAGAGTGTCACCTTACAGGCAAACTTAGAAGGGTACCAAAAAGTCTCAGACTCAGCAAGGTATACTATCAATGTAAAGCATGAATTCAGCCTTGAAACCGATATCGAGCGAGAACCAGACAGGTTGGTAACAGTTACCGATTCCTTTGGCAATCCTGTTTCTGCAATAGCGGTTAACCCTGGTGAAAACATAGTTCTACCAACCACTACCATCAATAACGGTAACGGGCCTGATAGATTTGATTTCAGACTAACTACAGTCACAGACCCGACAGGAGTTCCTGTCAGAACAGGACATTGGGATATTGTTATTCCTCGTGAAAGTCTTGAGGAATTGGATAGGGATTCTGATCAAACCTTCGATGTGTTGATGAATATTCCAGAATTTGATATTGCAGCAGGCCTGTACGTTGTCGAATTCCAAACACTATCAGAAGAAGCATATCCAAACGAAGATAATAGAGTCACTAGAGAAAGAGATTCGGACCTTTTATACGTTTATGTCAATGAATTTTATGACATGGAAATTTACATGGATTCATCAGTTGACAATCCGGTAAAAGTCTCAGCGCCAGGAAAAATAGTCAGTTTCTCGGTAAATATTACTAACAACGGTAATGTAGAAGACTGGCCGACCTTGAATAATCACACTGCACAACAGGAAGGTAATGCCTTAATTTGGTCAGAACTTCCTGGAATGGGTGCTTTGAGTGGTTGGTCTGTCGAGTGGCGAACTATCAAGAAGATAAGCAATGATTTGGAAGTAGACGAACCTTGTGTCGAGATTTCAGAGTCAATACCAGCAGCAGATGCTAGCCAACTAGAGATTGATAGTTTCTATGCCACTGTTGAGGAAGCACAGGATTCAATTCGTTGTGCAGTAATCTCATCTGGCGACAGTTTGGTTTACATGATGCCTAAAATGGCCCCATATCAAACAATCGAAATGGTTGCAGTGGTTAAAATTTCAACCACGGCTAAATTAGACACTAGAGTTGTTGGATTGAAAGTTGTTTCAAGGGCAGGAGACATGACTGAAGGAGGAGATTTCGATTCCTCACCATCTTGGCAGGGAGAAAACCTAGACAGCAATGAATTCGTAGTTACGTTGAGTCTAAAAGCTCCAGACTTGGTTATCAGTGAACTAATCATATCCGATTACAGTGCAGAAATAGATTCGACCATTCCTATTGGTATTGTGCTGCAAAATAAGGGTAATACCCATGCAGTCGATATCGAGATAGTATTGTGTCAATATGATGATGTTGACAGCCAATCAATCATCGATGAGATACAAGATAACGGCTGTGCGGAAGACAGCATTGTCATGCGACAAGTTGTTGGTGCTCTACTTGCTCCTGATGCCTCGGAGGAAGTTAAAGAAATTGAAATCTATTTACTATATCCAGTAGTTGCGGGAAGTAAGGGTATCTATGTTGTAGTCGACCCAATGAATCAAATTGTTGAAGGTAGTGAAAAGAATAACGTTAAAGCGGTTTCTGAGCCATTGGAATCACCTAACCCATTCTTAGATGTTGCTTCCCAAGTCATTGGCAAAACTGCATTACCATTCGTCGTAATTTTGCTAACTCTGTCTTTACTTGGAGTAGTTTACTTTGTTGGTAAGGCTCGTAGAGAAGAAGCAAAACTGAGGATTGCTGAACAGTCTTCACTAGTTTCAGTGCTTGAATCCGAAGATTAACTCAATTAGACTTTTTGTAATCGCCCAACCACCAATACAGGTTGGAGTTTTCAGGCGTAACTATCACGTGGCCAGCCTTTTCCGAAATTTGGCGCTGAAGCTTCGCTCTAACTTCTTCTAGTAATTCAGAAACTTGCCGTTGACCCAATTGTAATTCCTTGCTTAACAAGTTAAGATCGAGCCGCTTTTCAGGTGCTTCGATAATCGAATGAATCATTGCTCGCTCTTCGTACTGCTCAAAATCACTGTCGACTCCTTGTGAGATGCGGTTTCTAATATGTTGATGCAGTGAAATCAGTGCGTCTCTTTGACCATCTAATTGCTCAATTACCTGATTAAGTTCGGCCAAATGTGCCACACCTTCACTTACTGAGATACGTTTCCTTCCACTGACTACCTCGGCAACAGCATGGGTAGATTCAGGTAGTTTACTCGATAAACGCATAGGTCCACCAGCGGGTAACTTTCGTTGTTCACAATTAAATAAATCAGGACCCAAATCAATTCTAATTGAAATAGCTTCTTGAACGGTATAAATTGTTCTTGGCGGTCCGCCCTTTTCGCTTGGAACTTTCATTTTGGTCACAAAATTAGCCTTCTCTAATTCCTTCAAATGCTTCTTTACTGCTTGCTGACTAACTCCAATCAATTCAGCCAACTGCATTGGATAGTGAGGTTCTCTAACAAGTCTCTCTAAGATTTGCCTGCGAACTTTGTTCTGCAAAAGGGATAGTGCGAGGTCAAGGTCTGCCATATTGCTAAACCTAAGGTTACCTAATTGAAGAACCTTTTCAAATTAGATATCCCGGTTCTGGTAAAGGAAAAATGCCCCGATAATCAACAGAACTCCACCAATAACCATCATCGTTATTGCCAATCCAGACTTTAATGAAGCTTCATATTCCCAATCTACAGAAAATTGTTGTAATGTTTGGGTATCATCGCCTCCGGCAACAAACCGATATTCGCCAGGGCTAGGACTCCATACGATCTCACCGTTAGACGTAGGTCCACCTGCTATCAGAGTCACAGAATCTTTTTCACACTCATAGTAATCTGTTTTTAATTCACATTTTTCTGCTTCAGAAGCCTCAGCAATACCAATCCATACCCCTGATTTTTGCCAAGAGATTTGTACATCTACGTCAGCTGCTATCGCCTCACTTGGAATTTCTAATATTTCCCCAGACATCCCCCAATAACAAGTCACTTCATCCTGCCCAACAACCGGCAAACCTTGCTCTACAGTGCAAGGTGGTAGCATGGCATCAACAGATTCGGAGTCGCTCAAATTATTGGTGACCGCTAATGATGATATTATCAGCATCAATAAACCAATAATTGTGATGCCAATCGAGATGTACTTATTCACGTAATCACCTAATTTTCGTCCCAATCTTTCCATGCGTTAGGTTTTGCTGAAGGCTTTTGGTCAACAGTCTTAGCGATCTTATCTGGAACGGTTTTTGTCTTACTTTCAACTTCCTGTTTAGTGAATAGATTATCTCCTTCATCCCATGAAGCGATTTCCTTTGTGTTGGTGACCTTTTTGACCGGCTGTTCTGTGCGCACACGATTATAATCGGCAAAAGGATCACTGACTCTGCTTTGTGCTTCATCAACATCTCCTTTCATAAGAGCAAATACCTGTTCTGTAGTCAATAGTGTACCATTCTGAACATCTTCACTGCCGTCGACAAAGTCGCTAGATTCTGTTAAACCAGTATCTGCAAAAGGGTTGTCTACCTTTTCTACAACCGCCTGTTGCTGCAGTTTTGCGATGTTTTCCGGAGTTAAATCAGTAATTGGCATCATTTGACCGTTCGCTCCAACCATCATCATTTTGGGTCCCTTTCCATTCTTATTTGTTTGGTAAAGGATAAACGCTATTGGTAGAATTATAATTCCAAGACAACATGTCGCTCCACCAAATACGAGTGCCGGCTGCTCAAGTAATTTCCATTGAGCGCTGGTTGCGTCAACCAACCAAACGGTCGAATTTTCACATCCATTTTCGCATACTACTTGGAGAACATATTCTCCACTTTCATCGATATCCCAGTCCTCTAAAATGACAAATTTACTGCCATCAGAGTCCATCGGGGTCCAATCTGTTTTGCAATTACTGGTCTCTATTGGATCGTCTTGGACATTAGAACCGGCCATTTTAAACAGACTAACATTACTAACTTCATCATCTATAGTAATTGCAGAATAGCAGCTTTTCGATAATTCAACCGTGACGCTACCATCACCGGTGAGTGATGCTTCATTGATTTTTTTGGGACTCGCAGCCTCATCTATTTTGTCGACATTAGAAAAAATCGCAATAGAACCAAGCAAAATAAATACTAACCCAATAATGGCAATGCGCAAAGCCCAAGGGTTACCAGATTTCTGCGCCATATCTATTCCTCGGCGGAAGTCCTCCATGAATGCTTGTACAAATCAAGCAAGACCTAATTCCGCTAATTTCTCAGGCAAATAGGTATCTGTTACGAAATCTAGACCATATTTGGCTAACGATTGCTGCTCAGCCTTTTTACCCAATTCTAGCATCATATTGATTTGTTCCTGCCACCATGAATCAGCAAACCGAGGGTCTGTAAGTTCTGCGTTTAACGCCTCGATATCTTTCTTTGAAAGGTCATCACTAGGTAACTCATAGGCCATGATATCATCAGCAGTAATCCCCAAGTAAGTCGCAGATGGTGTTGCTAGATATTCCGATATATGTGCAGTTTTAATGGCACCATACGCTATTGAGGCAAATATTCTGAACGACCACGGGTCCCCGTCAAGAAATACAACAACTGGCAAGTCCCATTCTTCGCTCATGCGCTTGATTATTCGTCTTGTAGATCTTGCTGGTTGCCCTTTTAGATGCAGTAGACCGCATTTATAATCTTCATCAAAACCATTTTCGACTAATCTATCAAACATACCACCTGTTTCAATTGCCATAATGAAATTGATATCATGTTCTAATAATTCGATTTTCTCTTTTTCAACATTATATGGTACGCCATAGCCAGAATCACCAACATCATCTCGTGCATTGATTCTCATCCATTCTCCACGCCTGTTTCTCTCTTGCAAGGTTAGATTACCAATCATTCTAGCGCCATCTTCTTCAGGACGTAATTTGAAATCTTCTCGCAGACACTTTGTCACGATTTCTAAATCTTCAGCAAGGTTATTTGATTCATTTTGGCTACCAAATTTACCCAATCCCCAACTTTCAGAGATGTAGTACATTTCTCTTAATGTTGAAGATTTACCAGAATCTATCATCTCTTCAATAAATTCAATCACGTGTAATGCTCGGAGTAGTTGCTTTGCCGAACCCAAACTCGTTGCGTCACGAGTTGAGCGTTTCTTTCCATATTTATAGACACCCAATTTCTTGTCAAACCCTATGTTGGTCTTTGTTCTAACAGGTAAAGTCATTGTTGGAGGTTCACCGTTGACGATTTTATCATACATTTCACCAACAACAGAATGCATGGCGACCTTGGTGTCTTCTGCCGACATGCGCTTTTGTGCCATCAGAGTTCACCTCCAAATAACGTAGCTTGCCCAGTCGGCGGTTTAACAGCAGGCTCCGGCTGTGCTTCTTCCTCATTTTGCGTAGTTTCTTCGTTTGGGGATGACTCGGTGTAATCAGATTCTGATTTAGCCTCAAGCTCTTGCATAATCTTTTCTTGGTTACGGATTTCATCCAGGTATTTTTCATCCATCTTCAAAGCGCCAATGATTTCTTGACTACCGCGGTAAAACACATCAGTTTCTGTCCAGTCTCCTTTTTCAAGCCCATCTAGGCTGAAAGTAATAGTCAGGTTTTCTCCCGGCTGGAGAGTTTCTAGTTTCCATGCCCAAACGCCAGTTGCTTCTTTTCTTCCACCAAAGACATTATTTTTCATTATTCCACCAGATTTCTCTGGCCAAGTTGCTAGTATTGTGTAAGCCCTTGCTCGGGCTGTATAGTTGTAAATTTTGATAGATACATCCGTCATTTTGGTTGCTTTATTCCATGCAGTTTCACTTTCAGATATTACTGCAGACATGATTTTGGTGATTGAACCAGATAAATTTGGTATAGGTCTCTCTAAAATCTCTGCAGACTTTTTAGCAATGGCGGGCAATATATCGTTTATGAGTTCGAATTTCTCTTTGGTTTTTGCCATCTTTTTCTTCTTCTCTAGATGCTTTCTTAGACCCCGACCCATTTCTAGCATGGCTTTTCGGACCTCTTCGATCACTTCACCATTCTCAGCAAGTGCTTCTTTTGCTTCTGAAGTAAATTGAACATTGGTACTCGCTAAGTGAACCAATATTGCTGCTGGACCCTTTGGAACTCCTTTTGCTCCAGGTTGATCTAGCCCATATTGCCGCCAATCAACACTTTCAATGGCTTTAGTTAGTAAACATCCACCCTGTTGGTACATTAATGGTACTCTATTAGCAAAACGTAACACTTCAACCGGCTTATCTGCTGCCATATTGCCACCAAAAATAAGCCCAACTTCCACTTGATATGGGTTACCCAGAGAGACATTTGGCACTCTAGTCATAGTTGTAGCATATCGTGAATCAATAGTTTTGGATAGACCTTTTTTGATGAGCATTTCCTCTATTGGTGAGAGACAATTTGTCGGCGGATTAAGTAATTTGACCGGCTTCCCATTGAACATTTTCTCACCTTGAAAAGCTTCTAAAAGTGCTCGCATCTGATCTGGTTTCATCGATTTTGGTTTGGTATTAACTTCAATCTCTGCTGCCGCACACAATTCCTTGGCTGCCCTACCAGATACTCCAGAGAAATTCATTCGCAAAAATACCGACATTCTGGAATCCTTCGACTCACTTAGCATTCTTTGTAACTGTCCAAGTAAAATTCCATGCGGATGTGGTTTAATAGATTCAACTTTTCTCGGCAGTCTCTCTGTTACTCGTGGCCAAAAATGAATCTCTCCTTCTGGGTCAGTAAAAGTGATTTCAGCGTGTGGGTTGACAATACTAGTCATGCGCAGGTATTGCCAAACACTCTGCCGACCTTTCTGATACTTAGCTTTCATTCGACAGGTTACTTCTAAGCCATGCTTTTTTATTTCACCATTTTCTTCTTCCCAGATTTCACGCCCTGAATTGCTCTTAGTGGCTTTATTTTTTCTTGTATCAAGTCCGATATCAACAACCGCTGCAGTAGCCTCAGTAGCAATTTTTGATTTGACATGTGTAGGTTTTCCCGTGGTTAGTTGGCTGTACATTACAACCCCGGTAATTCCAATTCCTTGCTGACCACGCGATTGTCTGATCGCATGAAATCTAGAACCAAACAACAGTTGACCAAACACTTTCTCAATGCTTTTCTGCGGAATTCCAGGTCCATTATCTTCGACTGTTAGCTCAATTATGTCCTTTTTTGCGTCAATCTTGGTAACTTGTACGTTGATAGTTGGTAAAATACGAGCTTCTTCACAGGCGTCAAGAGCATTGTCTACCGCTTCTTTTACGGCAGTAATTAGCGATCTTGATAAGGAATCAAATCCAAGGAAGTGTTTATTCTTCTCAAAAAATTCTGAAATTGCTACTTGTTTCTGGTTCGCCGCGAGTTTTTGTGCTATGCCTGACATCTTTGTCACTCCGTTTCTGGTCCTCCTCGGTCCGAATGACCTCGGGCCAGCAACACAATAATTCGATTACCGACGGTACATAATAACTAACACTAAAATCACGGTAAATCACTCAATTAGCGGGTCTTTGGTTTGTTGACGTTCTAAGTTATCCATGATTTGTTTACCTTTGACAATCATAAAAATAGTTACAATAATCGATAGTACAACGATTAGCATATCAAATGGGGTTTTTGCAGTTGCTTCAATACCATTACTGGTGATAACTGTTTGAGAACCCCACCAAGCATACATTATGGAAGGAACAATCATCGCTAAATTGCCTATTAGGTAATCTCTAAATTTTACTTCTGTTGCGCCATATGCGTAATTTAATACTCCGTATGGGATAACCAAACTAATTCGAGTAAGAGCTACTACATTGGTGCCTTTGTCAACGATTTCTTGTTCTAAT
>JAQXFJ010000041.1 GCA_029250385.1 Candidatus Poseidoniaceae archaeon
CCGTCTAATATTTCAGCCACCATGTTTGTGCGAGTCGACTTTCTTTATTGATTATTTGCGTGGTTATTTCAACCCACCAACAATGTCCTTTTCATTACCATTTGCCGTAGCAAAGAGTCTTGAATCGTCGCTAAATGATTTGAATTCCAATGAATTACCTGATGGATCATCAATAAACATTGTAGCCTGCTCACCAATTTTCCCAGGGTAACGTGTATGAGGTTTTATCCTAAAATCCACTTTATCGGTGACTAATCGGTCTCGTAAGTTGTGCCATTGTTCCCATTCCATGACTATGCCAAAGTGGAACGGTGGCACTTGATTCCCGTCGACCTTGCCATTTTGTCGAAATTTAGGCATTTGCTCAACTAGGTGAGCAACTATTTGATGTCCATAGAAGTTGAAATTGATTGACTCAGGGGTTCTTCTACCAATAATACATCCCAAGGTATTGGCATAGAAGTTTTCAGTTTGTTCAAGACTAACCACTGGGAAAGCCAAATGAAACGGTCTCATAATACGACTTAGTAGTCCACAGTTAACTGTTTTTATGGAGCCAACGGAGGGACTCGAACCCCCGACCGTCAGATTACAAATCTGAAGCACTACCAGCTATGCTACGTTGGCGACGCCCTAGCCAAACAACAATCATTCATCAATGAAACGGATGATTTGATATATCTAAGTGATATTATCGAGGGGCAATTCAAAGAACATGATTCACTTAGACACGTTATGTCCGATGATATAGCAAATGCTTTCTTGAATGATTTTGCTCAAACTAAGCAAGGCAATGATACGATTTTTGCCTGCTGGGCTAGATATCAAGCCGCAGTAGCTGACGGGCATGATGCAGTGAACGGAACCATTGGTGCACTGCTTGAAAATGACGGAAATCTGGCAATTAACCAAACAGTAGATAATTTTGTGCGGAATTCTCCGCCAATTGAAATTGCTGCTTATGCACCGTTGAAAGGGTTGCCAGAATTTCTGGACTTGGCAGTCACTCTAGCTCTTGGGGATGCCCGTGCTGAATTAGAAAATATCGGAGTTCATCATACTGCTACAGCATCACCGGGAGGGTCAGGAGCACTATACTTAGCGGCTGCTAATTTCGCCGATAGGGGCAGTAAGGTCTTGCTACGTGACCGCCATTGGGGTCCTTATGATGGATTTCTAGCCGGTTGTGATTTAGGCATTGAGACTTATCCATTGCTTGGAGGGAAAAATTCGACTATTGATAT
Source organism: Candidatus Poseidoniaceae archaeon (assembly GCA_029250385.1). GTDB lineage: Archaea > Thermoplasmatota > Poseidoniia > Poseidoniales > Poseidoniaceae > MGIIa-L1. The sequence continues at coordinate 1,245 of JAQXFJ010000041.1, forward strand.
TGAATCGATGATTAGTAGTCTAGACAGTTTGGCTAAACAGCAATCCAAAGTTATGTCATGGCTTAATGACCCTGCTCATAATCCAACAGGCCTGTCACTAAATTCCGAGGGTCGTCGTGCTGTTTTACAAGCATTTTCTGATATGGCTATGGCTCATGAAAATGTCGGCTTCACGTTGCTTATCGATGCAGCATATCATTTGTATGCCAAAGAACCACATGGTTGGGCTGAAACAATTACCGACGCATTGCATGAAGGAATGAACTGGCCAGCAAATCTATTGATTACTTTCGCAATTTCTTTATCAAAATCGCACACCATTTACGGCCTTAGAGCAGGGGCATTGGTTAGTATTCATCCAGATGAATCAGTAGTCGATAGAATCACCACCGTAATGGGCGTTACTGGTAGACAAACCTGGTCTGCTAGTTCCCGTCTAGCTCAATACTCAATCGCTCGAATTCACGCTGAGGAAGAATCAGGTGATGCATGGTCACTGGAACTTGTTAGATTAACAGAACTACTGGCCAAGCGCCGTAAATTATTCATTGAGGAATGTGCAAAAAATGAGGTTCCAATTAATCCAACCCATGATGGATTTTTCGCTTGGCTAGAACATGATGATCCAAAATCAGTGGTTGATTCATGTGCGAGTGACCAAGTCTACTTGGTGCCGCTTAAAGGCGGGATAAGAATTGGCTTGTGTGCGATACCTACAGAGCAAATTTCTAGAGTTGCTAACTCATTGAAAGACGCTTTACAGTGAGGTTGTATAATGTCTAGATATCCGCGAGAAAACTTCATTCTCTCCGGATTTATTTGTATTGCTTTTGGGGCTTTTTTCACCGTGGCGGGAGTCTACACATTGGCTTCCACAGTCGGTGTTTTAGGGATAATATTGTTTGTCTTTGGTATGAGTTTGCGATCCAAACTCGGTTTGTCAGAGTCTGCCATCAGAGAATGGAGGCCAGATGAAGGCCAATTACCAGATGCTGGTAGAGTAATGTATCGCGTTGATGTTACTATGGATGAGCCAATTGAATCGACAATTGTGTGCGGTCCATGCGGTAAGATTACCGTTCATCCCGGACCTAGACCTGATTCTTTTATTTGTCCAAGTTGTCAAGTTCAGTTGTGGGTTGCTGAAGAAGAGTAGAAAGTGAAAAAATAGTCAAATCTAGGCATAGATTTGATAGCACTACTTCTCTTGGTTGTGTTATGGACGCCTCAACCCTTGTCAATACAGAGCGAAGGATGCTCCGTGTAATGCAGGGTAAGCCAGCCTCCAAATGGCAACTTGCAGATATTTTGAAGACTTGTGATTGGACTGACCAAGCCGTTGCAGTTGGCGCTGGGCAAGGTCTAGCAGACAAGAAACTGATCAAAGTAATTGAACAGAGCCAAATCGAGGTTAAACTAGCACCTCAAGG
>JAQXFJ010000047.1 GCA_029250385.1 Candidatus Poseidoniaceae archaeon
CGACTAATGGATATCTTAAAGAGAAATCTTGTGCCATTCTAACCATTGTGTCATAGATAGATTGATCGCCGTGTGGGTGATATTTACCCATTACCTCTCCCACTGATCTAGCAGATTTGCTAAATTTCTTTTCAGATGTATGCCCGCCTTCATGCATACCATATAGTACTCTTCTATGTACAGGTTTGAGTCCATCTCTAGCATCTGGTAATGCTCTTCCGATGATAACTGACATTGCATAGTTGATGTATGAAGTCTTCATTTCCTCTTCAAGTGGTTGATTCAATATATTTCCTTTAGGAACATGATCTTGTTCCTCCTCAATGTGTTCGTTGTTTTCTTCTTCAGATGTCAAGGTTAGTCACCTCCTTTGCATGCATTTCGATAAACGCCCTTCGATCAGGTACGTCTTCTCCCATTAGAATTTCAAATAGCCGATCTGATTCTTCTGCATCCCTGATGGTAACTTTTAGCATAGTTCTTGTTTCGGGATCCATGGTAGTCTCCCACAATTGTTCTGGATTCATTTCTCCAAGACCCTTGTAACGTTGTACTCCGATTTTGGCAGATGGATTACCTGCACGCAAATCATCAATTATTGAATCTCTTTCTTCGTCACTAAATGCATACTTGCTAACTCTACCTTTGGAAAGTTGGTACAATGGAGGTTGTGCAATGTAAACATGCCCTTCAGTAATGGCTGGTCGCATAAATCTCCACAAAAAGGTCAGCATAAGAGTGCGTATGTGAGCCCCGTCAATATCTGCATCGGTCATAATTATTATTTTTGAATAACGCAGTTTATCGGTATTGAATGAACCCTCATCTTCAGGATTATTTCCAACTCCAGCACCTAAAGCTCTAACCATGGTTTGAATCTCTTGATTTTGAAACACTTTTACGAGGTTCCTCTTTTGTCGTTCGACATTGAGTATTTTACCCCTCAATGGAAGGATTGCTTGTATCCTACGATCTCTGCCAGTCTTAGCAGAACCACCAGCAGAATCACCCTCCACCAAGTATACTTCACATTCAGATGGGTCCCTAGACTGGCAATCAGCAAGTTTACCTGGTAAACCTCCGCCTTCTAGAACGCCTTTCCTTCTAGTCAATTCTCTAGCTTTTTGGGCCGCTTTTCTAGCCTTAGAGGCCAATAAAGCCTTTTCAATAACGATTTTAGCAACCGATGGGTTTTCTTCAAAGAATTCCCCAAGCTTCTCGTAAACAACAGTTTGAACGATGCCTGTCACCTCACTACTGACTAATTTATCTTTAGTCTGTGAAGAAAATGAAGGATCTGGATGCTTTACACTGACGACTGCTGTGAGCCCTTCTCTAACGTCATCTCCTGAAAGACTCTCGCCTTTCAACAAATTCTTTTTCTTAGCATATGAATTCAAGCTACTAGTAAGAGCAGTCCTAAGTCCCGACATGTGCGTACCCCCATCTTTGTTACGGATGATGTTAGTATAGCACCTAATGGATTCACTAAAAGCGCTTGACCATTGTAAAGCGAGGTCTACCGTCACTGTACCTATTTCAAGCTCTTTATCTCCCGAAATAACAATTACTTCTTGATGCATAGCCTCTCTTGAAATGTTTAGTTGAGAGACGAATTCGCTAATACCGCCTTCGTAAAGATGTTTTACCGTATGATGTTCTTCTTCTCTTTCATCAGAAATTACAATCTCAAGTCCGGCATTCAAGAATGCTGTTTCCTTCAACCTAGTATCTACTTGGTCAAATTCGAACTCGACGATTTCGGTAAATATTGTCAAATCTGGCTTAAATGCGATAATAGTCCCCGTATCGTCACAATCTCCGACTACTTTCAACGGCGCCAATGGGACGCCAGCATTGTACACTTGTTGATACATCTTACCATCTCTGTGGATGGTAACTTCCATCCACTCTGAGACCGCATTCACCGCAGATACTCCAACGCCGTGAAGTCCACCGGATACTTTGTATGAGCTATTATCAAATTTACCACCAGCGTGTAATTTAGTCATTATCACTTCTGCGGCCGATATGCCGAACTCATCGTGGATTCCGACCGGTATACCACGGCCAAAGTCTCTAACTGACAGAACTCCGTTTGGTCTTATTGCTACTTCGATCTTGTCATTGTATCCGGCAAGATGTTCGTCCACAGAGTTGTCGACGACTTCCCAAATACAGTGATGTAAGGCAGAACCGTCATGCGGATCACCGATATACATCCCCGGGCGTTTTCTAACGGCCTCAAGG
>JAQXFJ010000082.1 GCA_029250385.1 Candidatus Poseidoniaceae archaeon
GAAGAAATAACCCTAGATTACAGTGTGATTAATGAAGGTAATATTGAGATTGAATTAGACGTGATTGTTCAGCCATCAAATCCAAGTTGGTATGTTGAATTAATTGTTAACGGCTTAAGTTACAGCAAAGAAGCAACGATTCTGGTTCCTGCAGGTCAATCAACAGTTGTTGAAGTAATCATAATATCACCAACCTCTTCCTTAGAGGGTGACTTTAATCTTTTCAACATAAAAGCAGAGGTTTCGAACTTTGATTATTTGATAAATTCAACAAAGTTAGTCATAATGGATAAACTGTCTATCGAATTACAATCTCCTGACGTGATTGAATGTTCAATTGGCGTAGACTACTCATTTACCGAGTTTAGTTTGACCAATGATGGAAATTCACTTGCAGAACTTGAATGGAGCTTTTCTCTGCCCCCAGACGGCTGGATTGTTGGTTTTGCTAACCCAGTGACAAGTCTTGAACCAAGGCAATCGGCAAACATAAGTTTAGGGATAATTCCTCCAATAAACCAACCTGTTGTCGAGAGTGCATTCAAAATGACAGTTAGTGTTACTGCACAAAATGGCGATAGACAAGTAGTAAAAAGTGCATTACTAGACGTCTCAGTAATCGATTCAACGTATGGTAATATGACTCTTGAGGGTGAGATATTACAACCTCTGATAGGAGTTCCAAAAGGTGGCAGTCAATCATCAGATGTAATGCTAAGAAATGATGGTAATACTCCTATTTCTGGAGATTTGACCATTGCAATATTAGATGAAGATGGAAAGTTAGTATCAGGTTGGTCACCAAGAATAAGCCCAGCCTCTATAACTATGCTAAATCCCGGAGAAATGGAAACTCTTGAAATCACCCTAAATCCTTCAGAAGATGTTTCTCGTGGCCCATATCAAGTAGTGGTAAACCTTTCCAACTCGGACGGTCTAATCAGCACTATTTCATTACAAACATCTTCATCACCAGCTGAAGGTAACACCGGATTATTTAACATCGTTCCATGGTACGTATCTGTCGGCATTCTTCTTTCTTTGGCAATTGTTGTAGTTATTGTCTCACGAAGAGTGAAGTCATCTGGCTCGATTAGTGATGATGGGACAGAATTAATTGCAGTAAATGCATACACAACCCCTGGTGATGTGGGTGGACGTCGTGACAAAGTATTGGATATTGGAACGGCATCAGATGATATGACTAGTGGTGAAGTCTCACAAGACGAAATAGCAGCTGCCCTTGCACAATCAATAGGCTCTCAGTTTAGCCAGCCTGCTCCTCCTGCAATCCTACCCCGTGGCATGCCTCCTGCTGGCATGCCTCCAGTGAACCAGATACCACAAGGTATGCCACCGATATTAACGCAAAAATCACTTCCTAATTTACCACCTCCTCCAATTACTCCGCAACAAGCCAATCAATCCACCATCGCACCTCTTCCAGCAACAGGTTTGCCACCAGGTTGGACTATGGAGCAGTGGAATGCGTATGGCCACATGTGGCTAAAAAAGAATCAGCCGTAAGTACTACATTGAAAATATATGAATCACACGCCTAACCATGAGCAGCATAGTTTTGTTTGGCCCCCCCGGTGCTGGAAAAGGTACACAAGCAGCAAGGATTACTCAAACCACAGGGCTACCCCAAGTTTCGACTGGTGATATGTTGCGAGC
>JAQXFJ010000083.1 GCA_029250385.1 Candidatus Poseidoniaceae archaeon
GCCTTTAATTTGGTCATGAGTTCTTTTCGATTACCTAAATCTACAGATGAAGAAAAGGCACATAGAAAGAAAAGTATCAGACAAGCTACATTACAAGCAGCGGAGATACCTTACCAAACTGCATGTTTATCCTTAGATTTACTAAAATTATTAGATGGGTTAGCGAATTATGGTAACGCAAACGCTGTTTCGGATGTAGGAGTGGCAGGATTACTTGCTAGTGCGGCATGTAAAGGGGCATTATTCAATGTTGATATTAATCTTAATTCATTGCCACCTGAATATGGTCAAACAATGAGAGCTGCATGCCCACAAATATTGGCAGAATGTAGCATGACAGGCAGAGAGATAATGCAATCAGTCAAAAAAAGAATTGCCGATTAATCATCTAACAGTAGACCCTGTTGAAATTTGCCCATCTACGGTAATTAATTTTACTTGGCCGTTTCCATCATCTGCAGCTAACATCATTCCCTCAGATGTCACACCTCTAAGTGGTCTTGGTTGTAAATTACTCACAAATACAACTTGCATACCAGTCAATTGTTCAGCAGTGTAATATTGTTTAATCCCTGCACATATCACTCGCCCATTATCACCGTCATCCAAATTTACCACGTATAATTTATCGGCATTAGGATGTTCTTCAACACTAGTTATCTTACCGACTTTTAGTTCTACTTTCATAAAATCATTGAAATCTAAATATTGGATTCCTTCTATTTGTTTATTCATCTTTTTTCCACCTTTCTTTCCACCTTTGACATTCGATATAGGGTTGCTATCAGTTACTTCTTTAGATACCAATGATTGTTCTTGTTTTAATATTTCGTCTAATTCTAAACGCTTGAATAATGGCTCAGGGTTTTGGTCTTTCCACGTCATATCGGCTTGCCAGTCAATTGCTGAATACCAATCTTTTTCGGCTACTTGCCCTGATTGGCCAAGGGATTCCCATAATTTCTGAGCACTAAAAGGCAAAAATGGTTGTGTTACTACAGCAAGATATCGACAAATTCTCCAGCCAAATGCTAGGCTGGCTAAAGATTCTTTAGCCGCATCAGAGCCATCGAATTTATCCCCCAAATATTTCCAAGGTGTTGCTGCCTGAATAATTTGATTGCCGTATTGGGCTGCATTCATTACATATCTCAAAGCTTCCTTATACCTATGTCGCTCAAGGGATGTTGTGATTTCTAAATGTATTTTTTCTAATTTTTCAGAGTGCTTAGCGGTGATACTATGGATCTCTAAACTTTCAAATGGTCCATTTGCAGTATTAGGTAAGCGAGCGCCTAAAGTCAAAATCCGATGGACAAAGTTACCATATGCTGCGATTAGTTCCGAGTTTATTTTTTCTACAAAGTCTGGCCAATTGAAGTCTGTGTCATGGTTTTCTGGCATGTTAATGCTCAGGTAATATCTTAGGGTGTCAGGATCGAACCTTTGTAAAAATGAGGGTAACCAGACAGCATGTTTTCTAGATTTAGAAAATTGACCACCGGCTAACATTAGATATTCCATTGCTGGGACATTAGTTTCTAGAGCTAATTCACCGACTGATGGCAACTCAACCGGTTGAGAAGAATTCTTCCCTGCATTGGCATGATTAAGTCCCATGATAAGAGCAGGCCATATCACGGTGTGAAATGGAATGTTATCTTTGCCTAGGAAATAAAGGTGTCTTGGTGAGTTTCCATTTTTGTCAACCATCCACCATTTCTTCCATGAATCTTTGCCGTCTGGGTGTCCACCCTTGTTAGCAATAGATTCAGACCAAATCTGTGCACAAGTAGTATAACCTTGAACTGCTTCAAACCAAACATAAACACACTTACCTTTCCATTCATTATCCTCTAGTGGTAGTGGAATGCCCCAAGATAAATCCCTAGTTACTGCTCTTGGGCGAAGGCCCATGTCTAACCATTGCTTTGTCATTGCTTTGACATTAGACTTCCATACGCTACTACGACTTTCAGCATGTTGTTCTAAGACGTCTTGAAACAAATCTAGTCGATAAAAGAAATGATCTGTATCACGAATTTCAATTTCTGCTTCTGGATTCATTTTTGATTTTGGTGATTTTAATTCAATTGCTTCATAAGTGGCACCGCACTCATCACATTGGTCACCTCTAGCCCCATCCGAATCACATGTAGGGCAAATACCTTCCACATATCGATCAGGCAAAAAGCGTCCCTTATTATCACTTGAAACTTCGTAATATTGTTGGCTAGTTCTGCGCTCAAATAATCCCGCATCTAGTAATTTAGTGAAATTTTCTTGAACGATAGTCTTGTGCCTGATATCTGAAGTTCTATTGAATAGTGACCCTCCGTATTCGACACCGCGGGGATCTATTTTTGGCTCCCAAGAGCATCCTAAGTCTAGGAGTGCTTGATGGTTGATTTTGTGATATCGGTCTACAATATCTTGTGGTTTGACGCCTTCAAGTTCTGCTGAAACAGTAATAGGGGTCCCATGTTCGTCTGAACCCGATACCATCAGTACCCGATTTCCTTTAGCACGTTCGAACCTTGCTTGAATATCAGGGGGAAGATAACATCCGGCTACGTGGCCTAAGTGGAGTGGCCCGTTCGCATATGGCCATGCGACACAAATCATCACATATTCGCTCACATCGGTCATACAGAGCCCTCTATGTGTGTGCGTGTAGACTTCCGTTATTGAGTTTCACCATCAATATTGATTTATGCGTCATTTTGAATAACTAGAATCGTTAGGGAGGTTTAGCGCATCGTCTAGGGGCCGTCTTAAATTCATGGATTATACAATATTGATTTTTTACATCACACTCGCACTTGGAGTATCTTTCCTTTGCTCCATTCTAGAAGCAATTGTACTTTCGATACCATATACCCACATAGCAGTAATGGAAAAAAATGGCAGCAAAATCGGGCAAATTTGGGCTAAATTGAAAGATGATGACGCAGTAAAACCACTAACGGCAATTCTTACATTAAACACTATTGCTCACACAATGGGTGCTGCAGGTGTTGGTTCTGAGGTAAACAAACAGTTTGGTGAAGAATACCTGACAATAGCCTCTGTAGTACTAACCTTAGCAGTACTATTCCTGTCTGAGATAATTCCGAAAACTCTTGGAACTGCCTACTGGAAACAGCTTGCTCCAACTGCAGGCCATATTCTTAATTTCTTGACTTACACTCTGATGTTAATTATAATTCCAATACAGTGGCTAAAAAGAATCTTACCCTCGGGTGGTAATTCTTTAGTAACCCGTGATGATGTAGCAGCATTGGCTGATTTAGGTGAAGAAGAAGGAATTCTAGAAGTTGATGAAGAGACAGTGATTCACAACTTACTCAGGCTTAGAGAAATTGCAGTCAATGAAGTTATGACTCCTAGAGTGGTAATAACAGCATTTCAACAAGATTATACTATCAGACAAGTAATGGATGAGAATCAAGTAATAAGATTCTCGAGAATTCCTATTTTTGGGGACTCAATTGATGACATAAAGGGCATCATAATTCGATCCCAATTACTAATGGCGGCCAGTCGCGATGAGTGGGGTTTATCGATTTCAGAGTTATCAAAACCAGTAAAAACAATTTCGACCGACAGTTCAGTTGACAGTGCTTTAGATATGTTTTTGACTAACAAACAACAAATAGCCATTGTTATAGATGAATTTGGTGGTACATCCGGTATTCTAACTATGGAAGATGTTCTAGAAACATTACTGGGTGAAGAAATTGTTGACGAGCTAGACGAAGTTGAAGATA
>JAQXFJ010000096.1 GCA_029250385.1 Candidatus Poseidoniaceae archaeon
CCATTACATGGCTCAGTTGGTTCAGGCTGCGGTTCGGGTTCAGGCTCTGGTTCGGGTTCAGGCTCCGGTTCGGGCTCAGGCTCCGGTTCGGGTTCAGGGTTAGTTTCTGGATCCGAATTAGAATCTTCCATTTCTTCGCTACTATTGCGGTCCAAGGGATCTAGTGGGTCAATACACCCAGACAGTAGGATAAATATCGTCAATAATAACGAAATAGATACCCTGGCCATAGTTATGCCTAGGGGTATTACATCAATGAAATAGCCGGTTGATTTACTCAAGTTTGATGCTTCTAACTGCGACACCTGCTTCGTTGAGCATACTGTCGGATATGGTGAAATCCTCTATCCAGCGGTCAGGGATTTTCCCCGTTTCTGGGTAAACAATTTCTCTTATTCCAGCTTGAATTAGCGATCTTGCACACCGAGAACATGGTGGCCATGTGACGTAAGCAGTACTGTCTTTTAGGGAAACACCGATTCGAGCAGCGTGCATTATTGCGTTTTCTTCAGCATGACAGATCAACGGATATTTCTTTTCCCTGTCCATCAATCTTTCTTCATCATCGTCAATTCCTCTGGGGAAGCCGTTGAATCCAGTTGATCTTATCTCACGATCTTCCCCAACCACAACGCAGCCTACTTTAGTGGATGGATCTTTACTCCATTTTGAGATATGTTGGGCAAGTCCAATAAATCGAATATCCCACTTACTAGTCATCTCAATCGGCTTTGCTATGCTCTACTACATTTGAGTCCTTCGGAATTAAACTTAGGTCGTCATCTCCATCTAGTCCAAGATATGTCAAGATATTGCCTTGAAGGTATAGCGACCCGATTGAAAGTATTGTCCCGCATTTTTCAGGCACCCTTTGCAACAGCACTTCAAGAGCCTCACTTACATGTTGGTAGTGATGAATTTCTGTAATTGGCCAAGGATATTGTAACAAAATCTTTGGTTCAACACCTGGATATCTACCCCCATGTGGTTTGGTCAAAATCAATTCAATATTACCAATTTTATCGCAGATAGTTGCAATTCCATCGAGCATTGCCGTCATATCTTGTTGGGGTGAGGTGGCAAAAATAAGACAAGTTTTTTGCGTGCTATATTCACTGTCAATTAAGTTAATTAATTCTGGAATTATTTTTGCAAGACCGGTTGGGTTGTGTGCCGCTTCCAAAATCATTTTATGGCCACTAGCCAAATTAATTCTCTGCAATCTGCCGGGCCAATTTAATAATTGTTCAGCATCTTCTAACATGGACTTTTGATTTAGTATCGCAAGTGCTCGTTCAGCTAGAATATGTGCTTCTTTCCTTGCTGTTGTTCCATCAGGTATGTCAATAAAATGGCATTGAGCGGGCTGTTTTTCATCATCAATTAGACTTTGGTAGCAATTTTGGGCCACATCTTCAACAATTTTTTGATAGTCAATTGTATTCATTACTCTAGCAATAATTGGTTTTCCAGGTCTGGCAATTGCTGCTTTTTCTTTGATAATTTGGTTTATTTCACCGCCTAATATATCTGTATGCTCCATACTTATGGAAGTCAATAATGCGAGATCAGCCGGAGCGCACCTTGTAGCGTCTAGTCGGCCACCAAGTCCGGTTTCTAGAATTAAAAATTTGACGTTTGTTTTACTGGCAATTATCATGGCCACTAGAAAAGTAACTTCAAAAAATGTGGGAATAATATTGCTGGTCTGGCTAACGAGTTGAATCATTTTCACTGCCTCATCA
>JAQXFJ010000109.1 GCA_029250385.1 Candidatus Poseidoniaceae archaeon
CTTCAACAGTAATGAAGTCTTGGTCTGCATCTTCTTCAGCCTCAGCAGCAAGAACTGCTTGTAATACTGTGTGAGGAATTTCAGCCTGTGGGCCACCGACGATTAGCCCTCTGCGAATGTCGACATATGAGTCATAGTCAACTAATTGAGGACATGCATTGGTACAAGCTGTACAGGTAAGACATGAATACATTGGAACGCCATCGTCTTCATTGTTCCACGAGTTGTAAATGATGTTGAGTTTGTCACCACCATTGAATAATCTAACAGGGCAAGCATCATCACAAAGGTCACAGCCGTAACACTTGTTCATCTCGAATTCATAGCCTCTAGCCATTGAGCGCAGCAGGATGAATACCATAGCGCCAAAGGTAAGACAAGGAATGAACATTGCATAGATTAGTTTCGCATCTAGGCTCTTTGGGTTCATGTGATATCCAGGATTATCGATTTGTCCGTAGTTTGAGCCACCAAGCGACATGTCTGTGGTGCTGCTAAGATTGACTGTTTTACCCTCTAGTGCAGCCGGAGCTGCGCTATTCCACACTAATAAAGGTTGGAATGAAGCAATTTCCAGCTTGATCTCCTTCATCATTGTGTCATTAAGAGCCAAAGGCCCGGTGATGGCAACATCAAATTGATACTCGTAAGTTCCAACTGGTAAGTCGACACTTGTTCCTACACAGTCATTAATGTCAGCGACAACGTCGCCATCTGCGTTAGTAATAATCAAGGTGCTGCTAATCATAGAATCGGTCTTAACATCATTGATTTTTCTTTCCTCAGCTCGATGTTCACATGCTATGTCAGTAGTTATCTTACTAACAGATTCATGATGTCCATCAGGGAATAATACAGGGTCTTCGGTAATAGTGAATGTATCATTCACAGAAAAGGAATCCTCGGTAATCAAGGTTGTTGATTCAAATGCAGAATTAATGCCGTCTGCTGGTATTTGATGTCCGTTGGAATCAAAGAAATCGATAATTACTTCTTGACCTGGTTGATAAATCACCCAATCTAGCCACGCCGTAGTTGGTACAGTAGCATCATCTGACCAACCAAAATTATCGGTAAATTCGTTGGTGTCGTGAACGTGAACATCCACAGGTTGAGTTCGCATTTCTTCTAGTTCACCATAGTCTGATATGGTTCCTAGGCCTCTAGCGCCCCAGAAACCTTTGTCGTAAGTATCCCATGTTGCAACAGTTGCAGCAGTGGACAAAATCAACGCCCCAACTAGAATTTGCTTGGCATGATTTGGCGTAAACGCTGAGCCCCATGCTTTTGATAACACCATTCTGGAGCCAAAGTAGATACATATCCATAACAGAATACCAGTCATCGCCCAGGGTAGGGCGTTGAACGCTTCGGCTATCCAAGGCTCCCGCACCCCGCAAAGTAGATCTCCATGGCTGTCTAGTTTACAATAATCAGACCGATTTTTATGATATAATTCCAAGAAAATATTGATTGAAAATACCGATATGAACCAAATGTGTGCTAAGTAAACAGCACCTGCTGCAGCAAACCATGGATCTTCGACTGGACGCTTTTCTCTACCACCAAGGAACGGTGG
>JAQXFJ010000021.1 GCA_029250385.1 Candidatus Poseidoniaceae archaeon
CCCCTGCGCCTATCACAATAACGTCATATTCGTATTTCTTGTAATCTTCTGTCATATTTTCACCTCAAAAAAGTATCAAATTCCATTCAGCAAGTCCGGTAAAATAACCTTCATTGTAAGCTAGAACCCATAGATCGCCAACAAACACGAACGCAAGAGAAGTCCAAAACCAAAAACCATGAGAACGATTTGCTATGCTCAATTTGTCAAATACTTTACCTCGTATTCTACTTATTCCTGTAGTCCATCGATCTAGTGAACCGCCAGCGAGGTGCCTAAGAGCGTGACAAGAAGTAACATACATTGTTAATAAAAACGCCTCTATAGCCATTATGAAGGTCCCGATGGAGAAGCCATATTGACCACCTTCAAACGTAAGAGTATGAGTAACGTCCCACCATTTAATCGCAATAATAATCATTGCAGCATAGAGAAAATATCTGTGTAAGTTGTTAAGGATGAAGACGCGTTTCTCGCCCTTGTACCCTAGTTTCTTATTGATATCGGGTTCGTCAACCCAGCAAGCTGTTGGGCTGGCAAAAAAGGTCCTGTAGTAGACCCTGCGCATATAGTAGCAAGTACCTCTAAATCCAAATGGAATCCACAAGACTAGAATTGCTGCATTGACCCAATGAGGATGGTCCCAAGCAGATAAGCCAAATAAATCCCATTCTAGAATATTAGGAGAGAAAATTGGTGACATGACAGTACTACCGTCTAAGTCGTATGAAATACCGGTATCGTGCAAAAATAATCGCCAAAAGGTGTAGATTAGTGCGAATGTTAATGCAAAACCCATAGCCAGTGGCTGAGTCCACCACTTATCGATACGGTTGGTACGACCCAGTCCGTTGATTACTGGCAGTTTTATTCCTTCACCCAAAGTTCTCACAGCCTTCCCCCGTGGGGGGGAACATCCTATGCCTATCGCGCACAGTCTTTGAGGTTGATTATTTGGCACATGATTTCAACCTGCTATTTTATTCACTACATCCATTGCTTCTTGCACCATAGTATAGTTCGCCCAGTAAGATTTTGATTGCCACATTTTGATGCCATCTTGGCCGATTAGTTGCACGGTTGGAGTAACTGGGTTGCCAAATCCTTCAACTATCGAAAACCTAGTTGTCTCACCTGTTTCAAAATCTGTTAACCTGCTTGAGTCATTAGGCAGAATAATTGGCCACGGTGTATAATTGGAATCGTTATCATCACTACCAAATGCCTTCATCACGGCCTCTGGAGATTCAACTTCTGACCACCTGTGCACACTAATGACAGACACTGTGGAAGTATTGATGCTGCCATTTTCAATTGATTCACGCAACATGTCGGTCCAATCATGACACCCTGAGCAGCCTGCTGCAATCCAAAGCATCAACACTGGCTTAGAATCTAATTCTTCTTTCAAGTCAAATGACGCTCCGCCGTCTTCGGGTCGTTCAAGCGTGTCAGCAGTGAATGACAATTGTAAGGGGACTTCAGTCTGCATTGGTTCTTCAATTGGAGCGGTGCAGCCGCATACTACAATGGTCAAACAAAGCAAAATTGTTAGAAGTTTAGGCTGCATGACCTTCACCAGTAGCTTGGTTTCGGTTTGCTGATACAGTGTCTTTAGCCTTTACTTTTGGCTTTTTAACATCTTGGAACCAGTTACTGACTCCATTCCAATCAGGGTCTAGGCCGAGATCAGCACAAATTAATTTACTGCTGATTCTAGCACTCTCAAATATAGTGGGTAATCCACTACCTGGATGGGTCCCGCCGCCAACTATGTACAAATTCTTGGCTTCTTCAAATCTGTTTTGAGGTCTTCTCCACAGCATTTGACCAAGATTGTGTGTCAAATTGAACACAGCACCTCGATAGATATCTGAGGCGCCCCAATCATCTGGAGTAACAATGGTTTCTGACACAATGTGATCTGCAACATCATCATAGCCTAACTTTGCCATTTGCTTGATTACTATGTCTCGATATTCGTCTTTTATTTCTTCCCAATTTATCGATTCATGTTGGTTTGGTACCGGAACTAAAACGTAGAGCGTTGAACAACCTTCTGGCGCCAAATCGGGGTCGGTAACACAGGCGTTTTGCACGTACAAGGATGGGTCATCCCAAGTGATTTTGTGATTGGTGATGTCGTTGAGATTCTCTTCGTAACGTTGGGATGCATAGATTTGGTGATGAGGCATGTCAGGATAGGTTTTGTCCATGCCAAGATAAAGCATGTAAGTGGAGCAAGAGTAACCTTTCTTTTCCAGTTTCTTGTTAGACCATTTCTTACGCTTCTCATCTGGGACAAGGGTGGTCATAGCGTGGGCAAAGTCTGCATTTACTACTACTTTGTCAGCATAGATAGTCTCGTTCTCGAGTTTGACACCTACCACGTTTTTACCTTCGTATATTAGTTCCTTAACCGGGGTTGAAGTTCTTATTTTAGCACCAAAACCTTCGGCTATCTTTGCGAGTTTGGGGGTAATAGAACCTAGCCCGCCTCTAGCGTGGAAAATACCGTGTTCATATTCTAGGAATGCCAGAATGGTGAACAGAGAAGGAGCATGAAATGGGCTCATTCCGAGATATTTAGTTTGAAAAGACATGGCTAGACGGATTCTTTCGTCATCGAAGTTCTTACGCAAATCGCTTGCTACAGATGCCCATGGCTTCAGTACCTTTGCTACACGCAGTGCTCTTTTGGTGAAAAGGTTAGCTGGACCTGTCCAGGGAGTTTGCAAACGTTGTTTTGACAAATTCAGTTTCTGTCGGTTATC
>JAQXFJ010000145.1 GCA_029250385.1 Candidatus Poseidoniaceae archaeon
CAAGAAAACAGCGATGGATGTATTAGCAACGGGTGGTAAATCTGGAAGAATTCCCGACTTGTGGGACGGGAACACCGCAGGAAGAATCGCTGATGTACTTCTCCATCATATCAAAACGAACGGTGATTGAATGAAAATTTTGCATGTACTTGCAAACAGTCCCCCAGATGTGAATGGTTACGCCATTAGAACTCAAAAACTTCTTACTAACCAATCACACGAATCGATTGGTCTCACCTCGCCTTGGTACCCTGATAGAGAATCAATGGTAGAAGATTACCAAATTGACGGCATAATTTATCGACGTACTGTTCATCCATTATGGAAGAAAAACAGTAAACTCTCTCACAAGTTAGTAAAACTCTTTTCTCGTAAATCAAATAGCAATGTTAGTTCTAAAGTTGCTGAAACTCCAACAAAGAAAATATTGCCATTACAGGTTTTTGATTTCTTTTATTTTGGAATTTTCAAACTTGGCAGGGCTGTAAGGCATCTTTTTCGAATCGGCTGGAAAATTGTCGAAGAAAAAATCCTAATCAAATACTTCACCAAGCGGATTATCGAAGTGGCAAAGCAAGAAAATGCTGAGATAATCCACGCCCATACGCCTTACAGAGTTGGATTACCTGCTTTGAAAGCCGCAAGAAAACTAAGTTTGCCATTTGTCTATGAAATGCGTGGTATGTGGGAGGAGACTGCTGTAGCCAATGGACGATGGCTGAGAAATGGACCTGCCTATCGCCGCTTTCAAAAGTTTGAAACCAAGGTCCTTAGAAAAGCGGACGCGGTTATTTGCATTAGTGAAACTCTCAAGCAAGAGGCGATTTCACGAGGTGTAGAGGAAGCTAAAATCACCGTAGTAACCAATGCAGTAGACTCTAACATTGCACAAAACAATACCAAAGGCGAAATCTATCATGATTCTGTAGCCGCCTTAAACAAAAGCAAATCAACTAAAATTATTGGCTATATTGGGTCGCTTAGAGAAATGGAAGGTGTTGACCTTACTGCACAAGCAGTTGCCCAATTAAAATCAGATGGGCATGATGTCCGATTATTCGTGCTTACCAGCCAAGCAGGTCAATTTGAATTAAAACAATACTGCAATCAACTTGGCTTGGGTGATGAAGCAGTAATCGTTGGCCCAGTGCCGCATGAACAGGTTGGACCGTTCTATGACTTAATTGACATATTTGTCGTCAGCCGCCCCGATACAAGGGTGACTCGCTTAGTCACTCCTCTCAAGCCTTTTGAAGCAATGGCAATGGGTAAAGCGGTAATCGCTTCGAAACTTCCGGCTTTGGAAGAAATTATTCAAGATGGTAAAACTGGTTTATTGTATAACCCTGAGAGTGTTGACTCATTATGCAATGCCATTTTGTCTTGTCTAAATGAAGATGGTTTGGCGGAAAACCTTGGACACAACGCTAAGGAGTGGGTCATGACTAACCGTACTTGGAATTCAGTAGTAAAAAATTATTCGGCAGCTTATCAATTTGCGATTGATTCAATGAGGTGACATTAATGCGAGTGTTAGTAACAGGTGGTGCGGGATTTATTGGCAGTTGTTTTGCTAGAAAAGCGCTAAAACAAGGCTGGGAAGTCACCGTTTTGGATAACCTTTCAACCGGCCATAAATCAACAGTTGATGAGTTAGAAAAACTTGGAATCAGAGTAATAATTGGTGACATTAGAGATCGAGACTTATTGTCTAAAGAAACAGCAAATTGCACTGCAGTAGTGCACTTGGCAGCCCAAGTATCAGTACCCCTGTCGGTTGAAAAACCAAAAGAAACCAATGAAATAAACGTGCAAGGAACAGATAATGTGATTCAATCATGTTTTGATAACGATGTTCACAGATTAGTTGTTGCCTCAAGTGCGGCAGTTTACGGTAATGCCGATAATCTGCCGCTAAAAGAACAAGATGCTGGTCAAATATTATCGCCTTATGCAGAGTCAAAATGGTCCAATGAGCAACAAATATTGAACGCAAGAAATAATGGTTTGAAGGCAACCGCATTAAGATTTTTTAACGTCTACGGAGTTGGTCAAAGGCCCGATGGAGCATATGCTGCCGTAGTCCCAAAATTTGTTGATATGATGGTAAATAAACAGGCCCCTAGGATTAACGGAGATGGGCTACATACTCGTGACTTTGTTCATGTCGATGATGTATGTAATGCGATATGGTCATTGATTGATGGTGAATGGAAAGCTCAAAACCATCATGTTTACAATGTCGCAACTCAGACTAAAGTAACCTTGTTAGATTTAATTGCCATAATCAATAATACTCTAATTGGCGAGGTTCCAAACTTCACTCCACTAATACCAACTCATGGGCCAGAAAGAGTGGGAGACATCCGTCATTCAATGGCCAGTATTGCTAGAATTACTGAAACTACTCAGTGGTCTGCAATGGTAGAATTTGAGCAAGGTATCAAAGAACTGGTTTTACAACGATTAAACTCACAGAGTTGATTCAAATGAATGTCATATGGTTTTCTGGCAGACAAATCAATGACTTATGTGCCACCACACAGAAATCTCTTGCAGCGGGATTGGTAAAAGAAGGCCACAATGTAATATTTGTTAATCCCGATATTCAAGGAACCCACGCTGAATATCCTTGGAATCACCATGGGTTACCATCAAACGCAATTCCGGGTCTCAAATCAATGGCAGTATCTCGTAAAATGGTTAACTGGCTAAAACATCATGACATGATGAAAGAGACAGTAGCAATTCTTGATTGGCGGGTTGCTGGAAAATTATCCCCTGTTCTTGATAGAATGGAGGTTCCATGGATTTTGATGGATCGAAGTCCACCAGCAGATAGCAATATTCTGTCCAGACTTCAATGGTATTTCTGGAAAAGGAGTTGGAGATTGGTGAAGCAGCATTCAAACGGTGTTGGTTGTGTAGTTTCACCGGCTCACAAGGAGTTTGTCGCCGGAAAAATAGGCTTAATGGATGATAAAATGGTCGTAATCCCAGCTGGTGTAGATGCTAAAGTTTTCCATACCGGCCAAAAAACCCCACAATTACAACTTGGCTATCATGGGAAAATAGACGACAATAGAAACATCAAACAAATAATCGAAATCCACTCACGGCTAAACAAACTTGGTTTAGAAGCAAATCTCAATTTACATGGCAGCGGTAATGCGGTAAAAGAACTGTCTAGAAGTCAATCTGATAGTTTTACTATCACGCAGCCTCTTGATACAATAACTCTCTCTGCAAAGTTATCATCGTATGATATTGGCTTTTTGCCAATGACAGATCGGAAGGTTTGGCGACTTGCCAGCCCGCTAAAACGAGCGGAATATCTCGCAAGTGGAATGGTGGTTGTTGGTATTGACCACACAGGCCACAGGATAGATGGTTCTGGTGAATGGCTGCAGTTATGCAAAGAAAAAAACTTCATTGATGAGGCGGTAAAATTCATCGCTAGTTTAGAGGTTACTAAACTGAGAGAATTACAAAACCAAGCCAGATTATTTGCCGAATCTAATCTTGATTGGTCAACTACTGTTGAACGACTTAGTAGCTTGATTTTGAGTCAGTCCAGCAAATATACCGTGAACTCAAAATAACAATTATCGGAAATCTGCAAATTTAATCGTCAATAATATTATCGTACATCTGAGACCATTTCTGGTTAATGTTCCCTATCTTATGTGCACCTATGTACTCAGTACAATCTGGTTTTTTTAGCTTGATAATTGCTTTTACCCATTCATCTAGGTCTTCGTGAGTAGCTGATGTGACGCAAGAAGGTAATTCAGGAATTTTATCTGAGGCAATAACCGGGCAACCTGCTGCCAATGCTTCCAGCATTACTAGCGGTTGGCC
>JAQXFJ010000171.1 GCA_029250385.1 Candidatus Poseidoniaceae archaeon
CTTGGTATGAGTGATTATCGAATAAGGGTTGGACTTAGAGACCCTGATTCTACCAAATATGTAGGTGATCCAAAACGTTGGGATAAGGCTGAAGATGCTTGCCGAAATGCAGCTAAATCACTTGGTGTCGAATGGTCAGAAGAAGAGGGTGAAGCAGCATTTTATGGTCCTAAAATTGACTTTGTTGTTAAGGATGTAATCGGCAGAGAATGGCAACTTGGAACGGTACAAGTTGACTATAATCTACCAGAAAGATTTGAGTTGACTTACAAAGGTTCTGACGGCCAGTTACATCGACCAGTCATGATTCATCGCGCACCATTTGGCTCAATGGAGCGGTTTTGTGGAGTATTGATTGAACATTTTGCCGGTCGGTTTCCGACCTGGTTGTCTCCAACCCAATGCCACATTCTAACTATCTCAGAAAAGCATACTCAATATGCCCAAACTGTGGCTGATGCCCTTAAAGAACGGGGCGTAAGAGTTGAAATCGATGATGGTGATGACACAATTGGTAAGAAAATTCGCACTCACAGAAAACTTCACCCTGCCTATATGGTGATTTTAGGAGATGGAGAAGCTGAAAGCAATACAGTCAGCCTTAGGGCTAGAAGTGGTGAACAAATTGCTGACTTACCTCTAGAGGATTTTATCAGTAATTTATGCGAGGAAATATCGCAAAAAGCGGCTCAGCCGAGTCTAGTTTAACCACGGAGGTTTAATTATCTCAGCACCACCAATTATTGATGAATTAAGTTTGGTTGCTTTAATTCCATTTTTCTTTGCCGCAACTACAGCTTACTTGTTTTGGAATAGCGTAGTCCCTAGACAATTACGCGGTCTACAAGTTGCATTCCAAACCGGCGAAAAAAGATATGAAGTTCACAACGTGACAAAATCAGTTGATGATGCAAGAAATCTGTTACAGAGCAAAGGTATGAGATTTGGCGTAACTACCTATCTTTTTGCTCTAACTGGAGTGTTAATTTTAGTCTTTGAATTCCTAATGACTAAATATGAATTCTCTGATGGTTACCATGCGCTCTCGATAATTATCGCATTGTTATTTATCGCAATTCCCGCAATAATTTCCAGTGGGTCATCGCTTGGTGCTCAGGTTGTCAAACCGCTTGGAGATGGAAAAGCAACCCTGCAAAAATCTGATATCTGGCGAAATTATTCATACGTAGTTCTAACCATAGCATGGATGATATTTGTTGCCATAATCGCTGTGGTGTTGAGTTCTCAAAATATAGCATCGCCAAGAGTATTCAGTATCTGCGCCTTTGTAGCATTCGCTCCAGCAATCTTGGCCTATGGTAGAGTCCTTGGGTCATCTTGGCAAGCCTTGAAACAGTCATCTCAAAAAATTGCCCAAGGGGAATCCTCACCATTCCACAACCACAAACCGAATGCAAAGCAACAGGCAATCGCTCAAATTGTCAACATCAACCTAGCTGTAATGCCTTTTGTGGCAATGAATACTATTATCTCAATAATGGCTTTAGCAATTGATCCAAACCTGTTTACTCATTCTGATAGAGTGTTAGAATTACCAGAATATACCGAACAGTCTTCGGTTATGGAAGAAGGGGGAATCCTTGGATTTGGACTTATTGAATTGTTCTCATTTATTCCCGCCGAAGGAATCAGAATCCCAATGGTAAACATGGTACTGTTATTTTTGTTGCTTAACGTTGCCTTAGTAGGGTTTCTTTTCGTCTATGAAGTAGCCCGGATTTTATTCTTAGATGTCCAAGATGTGTCCGGAAAAGGTGGAATTAAACTAGCTGATAGTCGACTACTTAGAGCGGAAAGAAGTCAACAAGCCAAAGTATTGAACTTCTGTTTTACTGGTTTTGCTGGTCAATCTATGCTGCTTCTAGCCCTAGCAATGATCACATTTTGGGATTCTAGTTTCCTACCTCAAGGCGATGCATGTGGTTCATGGGAGAACAATCTCTGTGCAATATTACAAAAAGATGCTCTAGAGGAATTAACGTGGATGTTGGCATCTGGTGGACAGGTTGCATTCGTCGTAATATGGGCTCGTTCTAGGAGTATTGGTTCACGATTAGAAGATATTTCATTTGATGCCTCAATGGGTGAAAACCGAGCTAGAATGGCGCAATTGGAAGATGTTATTTACCTCAAACAAAAAGCCATCAGAAAACTAGTGAGTGATGACTCATGGGATAAAGCCTTACAACGGATAGATGCTGTATTAGAAGGTCATGGTGAGCAATTAGAAGGCTTGGATTTAGTCAGAAAAACCGATGCAATGATGGAAATTTATGCCGCGATGGGAAGATGGGATGATGCAGAAAATGACGCAGTCTCTATGTTGGCACTAAGAGGTGGACGAGAGGCTCAGATTGCGCGCTTAGTACTAGTTGCTGCAAGCCTCAGTCAGCGTGATTTTGCTGAGGCCAAGCCTAGACTAGAGTTAATCCCAGACGATGATATAGAAGCTGCTAGATTGCAATGGTTTGCCTCAGTTTTACAACCTAAAAAACGTAAATTAAACCAAAAACTAGCGGCCTTGCTATCTGTTGATCCATTGACTAAAAGAAATGCAGACTTGATTAGAAGGTTCCACAACTCAATACCAAATACTGAACTAAAATATCGGGATAATTCGGCGGACCGTATGATATTACTGGGCGATATGGCTAGAATGAGACTTAATCAACAATATGAACAAGCCCTCAATATATTAGAAAAGTACATCAAAACCAATAATCTAACCGATTGGGTTCATGGTAATGTAGTATGTGCACTACTTCACCTTGATGAGGGAAGAGTAAACACGGCAGTAAAAATAGCTCAAGACCTTGCTAAACAACAGCCTAGGCATCCACATTTGAGAAGTTTATTGAGGCACTTGGCATCTTTAGGTGAAACTATTTCTGCAAGTAGTGAGACCACAGGCATTGAATGGTTAAGAGATTCAGGCCTAGATTGGGTACATGGGTGGCCAATGAAACATACTGTAGCGCCAGCTCCTGCAATGGTTACCAAAGAATTGCAAAAACACTCTTGGAAAGCGAACGGATGGATTGCTTTTGGTAATGAAGAAATCTTTGCCAGCGCAAAAAATAAATCTTCAAATGGTTGGAAATTACTCTCAGACAAAAAAATGGAAACAGATTTCCCTCCGTGTATTTACACGCACATGACTGGAGTCGTAGTCACGATTGGAGGGATGCCAGTTGACCTTGGTTTACCCGGTGACATTAATTATCCCGCAATAGAGAATGCTGGATTATTAATCTAATTAGCCCCAATTACAAGGCTCTAATATCTTTTGACCACCCATGTAATCTACTAATGGTTTAGGAATTGTGACTCTTCCATCTGCAAGTTGATTCTGTTCCATAATCGCAACAAGGGCTCTAGATGTAGCAACTGCTGTGGAGTTTAATGTGTGAACTATCGGTTGGTTAGCATGACCTGGCTGGCCATATTTGATCTGCAAACGATTGGCTTGGTAATCAGTGCAGTTTGAACATGAAACAATCTCTTTGTATTGACCTGCTCCGGGAATCCAGGCTTCCAAGTCATATTTACGAGCGGCAACCGTCCCCATGTCGCCAGTACAGATATTTACCACCTCATAGTGAATTTCTAAATCATTCCAAAGGTCAATGCAATTTTGCAGTAATTCTTCATGCATTTGCCAAGATTCATCGGGCTTAGTAATGACGATTTGTTCTATTTTAGTAAATTGATGGACCCGCCAAATTCCCAAATCAGATTGACCATGAGAACCAACTTCACGGCGAAAACATGGAGATACTCCAACTATTTTCAGCGGTAATTGCTCCTCCGGTATTGTTTCAGACATATACATCGATGTAAGAGGATGTTCGGAAGTTGCTATCATGTAATAATTATCTGGCTCAACACCGTACATAACTGTCTCAAAATCTCCAAGGTCTGTGACGCCTTCATACGCTTGCCGATTCATCA
>JAQXFJ010000195.1 GCA_029250385.1 Candidatus Poseidoniaceae archaeon
TGATGAAGCCAGAGAATTATCTAGGCTAGACGCACCAGTAATCCACCACACAACAATGATTCCTTTGAAGGAAGTTGGTATTCCAATAGAAATTAGGAATCTTAACTCGCCAATCAATACTAATGCTCCCACAATAATTGGTCCAAATATAATTCAGTCTGGTGAAATAAAAGCCATTGGTTGTATGAGAAGTATCTCTTGTATTACTGCTCAATCTGGTGATATTGAAGACCAAAGTAAGAAACTTGGTCAAGTATTGATAGAGTTAGATGACCAAAATATTACTTGTTGGTCAATAAAATCAAATCCTTCAAGTGTAGATATTGTGGTATCTCAGCAGCAATCTACATTGGCTCGTAAAATTATTAGTAAATCACTACCTGTATCAAATACTACAAATCATTCTTGTTTGATTTCTTTTATTGGGACTGACGACAAAAATCTAGTCAACAAGAAAATCAATTATGTGACACAATCTAGTGCAGAGATGTCATACCTTAACTGCACAGAACTCTCAGTACAATATTTAGCAAATACTGTAGACATAAAAAAGCTGATGAAAGACTTATCTCAAGTTGTCATTGACAATGAGCTTATCTAACTTTACTCTGCTCGCTTTTCTCTAAACTTTTGCAAGTGATTCGGTAGATTTAGTGCAAATAATCCACCTACCACACAGAATACGAAAAATGTTCCTAGAGCAACCCCGTAAACCGATATTAACTCTACCGACTCTTCCAATCTAGTTGCTGTATCTGAAGAGAATATTCCGACAATTAATGGTAAAAGTGTATTTGCAGAGAGTACAATAATTGCTAAGACTGCAGCTGAAATCGGATTGATAATTAGTGAGCGGTGATATTTCCCAACAATCTTTTTTGGGTTCATCACATATACTTCATTGGTTCTAATGCTGGTATCTAACATTGAATACCTGATGACACCATTTGCCAACTCGAAGTACATTACTAGTAAGACAGCATAACTAACTACCAGTATATTGAGCAAACCTGGGCTGTCTTGTAGATCAAATGGATCGCTAGCGAGAGATACCTTTGATGCTGCAAATCTCATTATTGCTAATATGAAAAATAAATTGCTGAGCAAGGTATACCTCGCATCTCTCTGCATTGTGCCCCAAAATCCTGCACCCGCAGCAATAATAATAATCACAATTTGCATTATGAACGAAATTGCCAAGCTTCCAGTAATCATGTACCACAACGTACCTTCTGGAGGCGATACCATGTAGGTAAGTAGAGATAGAGCAACTAAAACGCCATATACCGCTAATTGAAGATTTTGTACCATTCTATCTGGTGGTAGAAATTTAGTCTTTGGAATAAGTGGGCCTCCAAGTAAACTCTCAATGAAGGTAGGCATTTCTACAGTTGGAATCGCATCTTTGGGAATCTCAGAACCGAGACTTGCCTGCCCTGCAAGTTTTTTCCTTGATGGAGCTGAAGACCTAACAGTCTTACCGTCATACAATATTTTGGTATCTCCAGATGGTTTGTTCATAGTCATAATCTCACCTCAGAATCCTCTTGCTCCTGCTAAAGCAGTAGATAAGAGCATATCTGGCTCCCAATCCATAATATTGACTCCCAGACCTCTTAGTTCACCGATTAGAACGTCTCTTTCTGTTTTAAGCACTTCATAACCCGTACGGTCAATTCGCTTTGCATCAAATTCAAACTCTAGGGAAGATGGTGTTAAGACTGTAACGTCGAAGTTTCTAGCTCTAAAGTCTCGAAGAGCGCTCACAATGGTTGGGTCATCTTCTAGGTTAGATAAGAAAATTATTGGACTCCCCTTGTTAATGTGAGGCAGAATTCTGTTTACCACTACTTGTAACGGAATATTTCCTCTTGCTACTGCTCCTGCCAGTTTAGTTAGAATGACGTACAATTGCTTCTTTCCTGTGTCACGATCAACGCTGACAACTTCATCGCCGTAGACAATAACTCCAACAGAATCTCTTCTACTTAGGAAATACTTAGCTAATGATGCTGCTGCTCTAGTTGAATAAACCAGAGCATTTCTAGAGACTGGCCCTGTTTCTGCAACCGCTCTAGAATCTACAATTATGATTATATCTGAAACTGCATCTCTTTCTCTTTCGTTAACCATCAACTTACCAGACCTTGCATATGCTGACCAGTTTATTGCTCTAAAAGAATCACCTTCGAAATATTCTCTCAAAGAATAAAATTCCGAACCCGGACCAGGTTGTCGAATATTGACGGCTCCTGTGAAGATTTTGGGGACCCTTGACTTAACGAAGGTTTCTTTGAGGTCTTCCATCTTTGGAAACACAAGGAAATCGTCGTAGACATGCATTTCTTTTTCCTTGTGGAATAAACCAAATGGATCCTGAATTCTAACAGCAACCGGCCCGATGCTGTAGAATCCTCTTAGCGGACATTCAATAGTATATTCAATAAAAGTCTCTCTTCTTGGGCCCAATTCCATCAATATGTAGTTTGAGCCTTCTTTAATCCTCATTACTTCAGGAACCCTATCCCTAACTTCCAAGATTTTAGCTAACGGTGAATCGTTTTGCATCCTTAATGTGACGCTTAATTCACCATCTTCAAATAATCTTGCGCTGGATAGTTTCCTCATCGCAATTACGCTTCCTAGTGCCATTCCTTCTTCTCCTGACCATTCATCTGAACGGCGGCCTGAAGACGCAACGTCTGCATGACCACCAAACAATGCTGCCCATGTTAGGAAGACAAAAATCACCACGGCAATTGTTACTAATTGCTCATTTCTAAGCGTCAAG